>JAFTRT010000148.1 GCA_017462145.1 Clostridia bacterium | reverse complement strand
AATACTACTATGAGTTAAATACTCCCGATGAGGAAAAATATTGACAAAACAACTTGTAGTTTAAATAAACACATTCCAATCTGTCGAGAAGAAATGAATACAAAGGGGCTGACGAAATCAATCGTCAGCCCTCAAAAATTTCATCGCAGTAAGCAAAGAAAAGCGATTTTGAAAAACGGCAAAAATACCACGAAAAAAACTTTAATCGGACACTTGTTCAGGGAACCTGCGCTGTGGTAAAAATCAGGCAAAATGGAAGCAATGCCGATTTGTTAAAAATAAATAAAAAATCAATCCCAATCTTGCGAAAGGGACTGATTTTTTGTGCAAAACGCACTAAATTTGGTCGAGGTGACAAGATTCGAACTTGCGACTTCTACGTCCCGAACGTAGCGCTCTACCAAGCTGAGCCACACCTCGATGGTGATTTTTTTGTTATTTTTTGTAAGTGGTCAAACATATGGTCAGACAACTTACGTCAAGAATTTTATATGATTGGTTGCTGCCAAAATATGCAGTGTTATCAACAAGGGGGGAAAGTTTCACGCTTGTAATCGGTGATTTGCTCCCTCATGTAGCACTGCTTCTGTTACAAAACGGTGGTTGGACAACAAATCGTACTCAATAATTATATCAAAGGTATGGGAATTTGTCAAGAGTTTTTCTTTGATTTTATCTCCCTTTCTGCGTTTCATTGCCAAGAACGGGCGTTTGATCGTGTTCCAAACGCCCGTTCTTTTATGAAAGGGAAGAACGAAGAGGATTCCACCGTCCCGATAAATAATAAATTGCAAACACGGCAAAGAGCATCAGGTTGTGGAGAATCATACAGCTCCAAGCGGAAATAAGTCCCATGCCCCACAGATGTGTGCACAAAAACGTACCCACAATTCGGATGCCCCACATTCCCGCCAAATTGGCGGCAAAGGGCATAACGGTTCTTCCCATTCCCTGCATCATACCCTCAACAATGATGGAAACGCCGTAAAAAGGCTCTGACAGGGCAACCATGCGCAAAACGGTGGTTCCCAGGCGGATGACCTCCTCGTCCTTGGAGAACAGGCGCATCATCCACGGGGCGGACAAAAAGAGCAGAGCTCCTGACAGGATCATCAGCAAGATTTCAATGACGAGGATGACACGGGAAAGCTCACGGAGCTTGTTACCGTCTTTGGCACCCAAGGCGTTGCCTGCCAGCGTAGCTGCCGCTGTTTGCATTCCGTAGCCGGGGATATAAAAAGCGGATTCCACCGTATTGGCAAAGGTATGGGCGGCCGTTGCGATCTCTCCCAGGGAGTTGACCATGGCGGCAAAGGCGACGTATCCCAAGGAGGTGCCAAAGCGCTGCAGGGCATTGGGGAGAGCAACTCGAAGACAGGGCAGAAGGATCTGCTTGTCGGGGCGCAGAGATTGTCCTTTGGGAGAGAGAAGCGGATGGCGAAAAAGGGCGATGGTGATTCCGATTCCGCCTGTGGCAAAGGCCACCGCACTGGCGGCAGCGGCCCCCTCTACCCCCCAACCTGCGCCGGGAACGGTGAGAGAACCAAAGGGGAAATCCACGGTGCGGGTGGGATAGATCCAAAAGAAATTCAGCACCACGTTGACGGCATTGACCAACAGGCCGATCCGCATGGGGGTCTTGGTATCTCCCGCCGCACGGAGAACGGTGCCGAAAATAATGGAGGCCGTTCTGGCCAGCATCGGAGTATAGAGAATCAAAAAGTAACGGGAGGCGGTGGGACGAATATGTTCCTTCACCTGCATCCAAGCAGGGATCACCCCACTGATGGAGAGGGTCAGGACGGTGAACAGCGTACCGCATACCAGCGTGGCAAGAACGGCCTGAGAAACCGCCCGTCTGGCCTTATTGGTGTCGCCCTCTCCATACGCTTGTGATATAAAGGACAGAAAACCAACGCCAAGAGCGGAAACCGTGCTTCCGATGAGCCAGTTGACCGTTGTGGTGGCACCGACGGCGGCAGCCGCCTCGGTCCCAAGAGAGCCAACCATCGCCGTATCTACGTATTGGACAGCCGTTTGCAGGAGCTGCTCTAACATCGTGGGCCAGGCAAGGGCAAAAATGGTGGCCACCATGCCACCGGAGAGCGGATGAGAGCGAAGCTTTTTCATAATGCTCCTTTCCGTTGTTGTCATTGCTTATATTATAAAGGAAAAAGGCGATCTTGAGGGAGAATTCAAAAAATATTTACATCTGGAGTCAAAACAAAACGGTGCCCGTGTCGATACACGGGCACCGTTTTGGGGAGGGTTCTTACTTCTTGCTGTCAAAGACACGGATCAATGCCAGCACACCGTCCACAATCAGGATGTTACCGGCAATGAGGATCGCAACGCTGACGGTATTGCCCACAATCAGCATCAGAGCACCCACGATGCAAATCGCAGGCTCAATGAAGCTGAGGATGATGCCCCACAGCTTTCTGCCCTTCTTCTTGGAAGTGATGCTCTTGATCAACAGGAAAATACCGTAGATGAGCAACAGGATGCCAATGACGGGCAGTGCATATGTTTTCAGAAGTCCCCAAACCAAGCCGCCGAATACCAATACGATGGCACCGAGGATGGCGTAGATCAGACCGGAGATGACACGGATTCGAATGAAGTCAAGGACGGCAAGAACCAAAAGGAAGACACCGAATACCGTCAATGCCAACGGGATGATGCCCTCACCCTTGATGACAAGAAAGATACCCAGTACCAACGTTAGGATTGCCGAAAGAAGTTGAGAAACTTTTTTCATGGAATTGTCTCCTTTTTTTGATATTGGTCTCAAAACCTACAAGAATTCTATCATAAAAATATAAGCAAAATGAAAACGAAATGAAAACAAATTGAAAACGACAAGAGCAAAATCACGGATGCGGCTTGCCGCATCCGTGATAGATTTATTCGGCTTTGTTGCCTTGGCAATGGGAGCAACTGCTGCAAGAGCCCGATCCCTCTCTGGAGTGGCAAGTGCTCTTTCCGTCCTTGGCATGGCAGGAGCAACTGTCGGGACAGCCAATGCATTGTTTGCCGCTCTTTTTTGCCTTGATGATATAAGCCGTAGCGGCACCGATAATCAATACGATGACGACAATGGCGATGATATCCGACGGGTTCACAGCAATTCTCCTTTCCAAAACAAATCAGACGGCAGCGGTTTCTTTTTCTGCGGTCTTGGCAGTAGCACTCAAGGCGTATTCTGCCTTGAGCTGATGGTTTTTACGAACAATCAGTGTCACCAATACGACGGCAATGGCACCTACGATCGCCCAACCCACAATCGGCATCTAGATCGCACCAAAGCTTCCGCCCGTGAAAAGGGTACCGAAGAAGAAGACCAAGAAGCCGACGGAGTAGCCAACAGCCAACTGGAGGCCGATTCCGGCAAAGAGCCACTTTTTGCTCTTGATCTCGGAGTTCATCGCACCCATGGCGGCAAAGCAGGGAGGTGTGAAGAGGTTGAACATCAGATAAGCCAGTGCGGCCACCTTGGTAATGGCAAAGACAGCGGCGGCCTCCGGATTGACTGCGCCTTCTGCGCCTTCCAAAACCGCATCCACATCAATGAGATTTTCCAAGCCGACAAAGCAAACGGCCAACGTGCCCACCACGTTTTCTTTTGCAAATAAAGCCGGTCACAGCAGCAGCGGCCATCTGCCACATGGTAACGCCGATAATGGGAGCAATGATATAAGCAAAGGGCATGGAAATATCGTGCAGGATGGAGTCGGCGGCATTTTCTACGGGCTGAAGCTTCCAGTTGAAGGTCTGCATCAGTTGAACGATAAAGTTACAAACCAAAATAATGGTTCCCGCCTTGACGATGTAGGACCAACCTCTCTGACACATGGAAACAATTGCTCTCCACAGGCTGGGTGCCTTGTACTAGTGCATTTCCATAATGAAGAAGGATTTTCTGGCCTTGTGTCCTGTCAGCTTGTTGATCAGCAGGGCACAGAGCAGGATGAGAACGATACCGACAAAATACATGGCCGTTCCGACCCAATCGGAATCGTTGAAGAAAGCACCTGCAAACAGGGCGATCACGGGGAGCTTAGCACCGCAAGGCATAAAGGGTGACAGCATCGCAGTGGCTCTGCGTTCCCGTTCGTTTCGGATGGTACGGCAGGCCATAACGCCGGGGATGGCACAGCCGGTTCCGATGACGAAAGGAATGACAGACTTACCGGACAGACCAACCTTTTTGAAGATAGGATCCAGTACAACGGTGGCACGTGCCATGTAGCCGCAATCCTCTAACAGCGCAATGAGGAAGTACATAACCATGACCAGAGGCAGGAAGCCGACCACGGCACCCACACCGCCGATGATACCGTCCACAACGATGGAGGCGAGGATGGGGTTTGCGTTTTCCATCAGACCGCCGACCCACTCGCCAAACCACTCGATGAGGGTGACAAGTCCGGGGATCGTAAAGCCGTTTTCAAACTCGTAGCCTTCCGCAATCCAAGCACCGGGGCCCTGCTGAGAGATCCAAAAGACAGCCCACATGACCAAAGCGAAGATCGGAATGCCCAACCACTTGTTGGTCAGCACGCGGTCGATCTTGTCCTGTGCGTTCTTATTTTTGGTGAGGACTTTACGGGTCTCCACTTGGGAAACGATCTCGTTGACGAATGTAAACCGCTTGCGGTCTGCCTCTTCCACCACCTTTTTATCGGTCAGGTCGATGTCGCCCTGTACATAGGGAGCGGTCTGCTCCTTGCCCGCGCTCTCGGCGGCAGCGGCAATCAACTCCTTCAACCCCTTGGCAGAGGTGGAAACGGTTTCTACCACGGGACAGCCCAGACGCTCCGAAAGTGCCTTGGCATCGATGGTGTTTTCCTTCTTGGTATTGACGTCGGTTTTGTTCAACGCAACCACGACGGGGATGCCCAACTCCAAGAGCTGTGTGGTGAAGAACAGGCTTCGGCTCAAGTTGGTGGCATCTACGATGTTAATGATCACATCGGGGTGCTCGTTTTTGACGTAGGAGCTGGTGATGCTTTCCTCAGACGTAAAGGGTGACATGGAGTATGCCCCGGGAAGGTCTACTGCGACCAGCTCATCTGTACCTGTGAAATAAGTTTTTTTGATGGCGTGTTCCTTTTTTTCTACGGTCACGCCTGCCCAGTTGCCCACCTTTTCATTCCGTCCGGTAAGGGCGTTGAACATGGTGGTCTTACCGCTGTTCGGGTTACCCGTCAGTGCGATTCTCATTGGTTTGTTTCCTCCTGAACTTTTGTATGTAAAAATAAAATGGGGACAAATTAAAGAAGGGAAAAACGACGGTTAGTCTTGGCTAACCGGTGGCCAAAAAAATAATCCGAAGGCGGATTATTTTTCTTTTACGAGGATGGCCTCTGCCAGATCGGCATCAATGGTATATCTACCGTCTTTAATGGAGACCACGCAACTGCTTTTTCTGCGAGTGACCACCGTGATCGGTTCACCGCTGTAGCAACCCAAGGAAAACAGAAACGAATCCAACTCTTCGTCATCGGTATCGAGACCCACAATGATGTATTCCTTTCCTTCTTCCGCGACACGCAAGTTCATGTTTGGCTCTCCCAATATACGTATCAAAACGCTGTTTTTTGCGATTAGCCTACGCTAACCATCAATATCATATCTCTTTTTCAAGATTTTGTCAAGTGGTTGTCTGAAGTTTTTTGAAAGATCAACGGAATTGTCAAAATCAACCGTAAAAAACGGGGGAGGATTTGGCTATTTTGACGAAATTCTCCTTGCCAAATGAGCCAAAAGTCCGGTATGAACATAGGATGAAAAGGGAATCCTGTGAAAACAGGCAGAGAGGAGGATCCTATGACATCCGTACAACGAAAACGGGCAGACCGAGCCTGCCGATTGTTCTTGTTGGCCGCCGCCGTATCCTTTCTCGGTTGGTTTGGCGAGACGGTCTATGCCTATCTATCCTCGGGACGGTTTTGCGACAGAGGCTTTTTGACCTTGCCCGTTTGTCCCATCTACGGCATTTCGGTTTTTGCTTTGTATTGGCTGTTGGGGCTTCCCCAAGGCGGAGGTGTTTTGCTCCGGCGAGTGCGGGGGTGGCAACGCTTGTTGATCTATGTTCCGCTTTGTTTTTTGATCCCGACGGCGGCAGAGCTGGTGACAGGGTGGACGTTTCACCGTTTGTTTGGCTTGCGGCTGTGGGATTACAGCGGAAAGCTTTGGAATTTTGGGGGCTATATCTGTCTCTCTTTTTCTGTGGCTTGGGGGATTCTTCTGCCCTTGGGGATGGCATTCCTCTTTCCGCCGCTGAAGCGATTCTTTTTTGCCCTCAAGCCAAAAGCGGCTTGGTGGAGTATGGCTCTGCTTCTGGTTGTGTTGGCGGCGGATCTGATGTGGATTTTATGCCAAAAAACGCTTGCGTGATGTTCACGCAAGCGTTTTATGATTCTTCACCATCAAACCGCTTGAGCAGCTTGACGGCACTGCCGGCTTCGTAGTCTCTCACCTCGCCTAAGGCGAAAAAGTGACCGCCGGCATCTCCGATGCGGAGCCGTTGTCCGCAGGAATAATGAGTGCGGAGCTTGGATTGATAGATTTCACAGCCGTTCTTTGCCAACCGCTCGTAAAAGCTTGGCAATGACAACAGAGGCAGGGAATCAAACAGCGCTTCGGTGGGGATCAATTGTGCTCGCCGTTCCTCCTCGCTCATGGCCTCCAACGCCTCAAGGGTAAGAGCCTGATCCAAGGAGAATCCTCCTGCTTCGGTGCGCAACAGCGTTGCCATCACAGCACCGCATCCCAAGGAAGCACCGATGTCGGCGCACAGCGTGCGAATGTAAGTGCCGGCCGAGCAGGATACCTCCAGACGGTAGTCCCGTTCGTTCAAGGGTGTACAGATGATGGAATGAACGGTGATCTCTCTGGCTTCTCGCTCCACGGTCTTGCCCTCTCTGGCCAGATCGCACAGCTTTTTGCCACCGATCTTCAAGGCACTGTACATGGGTGGGATCTGCCGTTGTGTTCCCGCAAAGGAAGCCACCGCACGGATGACCTCATCGGGAGAGGGCAGGGTCTCGCTTTGGGTCAGAACGGTTCCGGTCACGTCCTCTGTGTCGGTGGTCAGACCCAGGCGCAAGGTGGCTGTATAGCCCTTGCGGTCGGAGGAGAGATATTCTGCCGCTTTCGCCGCACGGCCGATCAACATGACCAGAACGCCTTCGGCCAAGGGGTCAAGCGTGCCCGTGTGCCCTACCCGACGGGTTCCGTACAAACGGCGGATGCGATAGACGGCATCGTGGGAGGTGATCCCTTGGGGCTTATGTAAAATGAGAATACCGCTATGCTCCATGGAAACTCCTTTCGGTAAAAGCTTGGGTCAGAGGGTGACCCATACGGAACAGATGGGAAATCCTTTTTCGGAAAAGTTCTTTTCGTACTCGGTCATCACGTTGTCGGCATTTTTCTCCGATGCGTGCAGATCTCGGGTCTGCCAAAGGACGGTGGCACCAACAGCCTCCAACTCCTCCAAGGTAAACTCAAAGAGTCCTGCGTTGTCGGTCTTGAAGCGCAGGATGCCGCCCGGCTTCAAGAGCTTTTGATAGATTGCCAAAAAATTGCGGTGGGTCAAACGGCGTTTTTTATGTCCCGCTTTGGGCCATGGATCGCTGAAATTCAAGTACAGACAGTCCACAGACGCCTCCGGTAACAGCTCCTCCAAGGTCTTGGCATCTCCAATGAGGAAGCGGAGGTTGTCCCGCGTACGCTCCTCCTGACGGCTCATGGCTTGCTCCAAGGCGATGCAGCACACATCGGATACCCGTTCCATGGCAACAAAATTGACATCGGGGTATGCCTCCGCCATGCCGCAGGCAAAGGCACCCTTGCCGCAACCGATTTCCAGGTGGATGGGGGCTTGCCCGTCAAAGAAGGGGGCAAAGCCTTGGGATAAAGGCCCCTCGGGACGGATCAGAAGCCGGGAGCAAGCTTCAATACGCTCAGCTCCGTGCTTTTTCTTTCTCATTCGCATGGGAGGCCTCCGTTATACGTTGAAGCGGAAGAGGACGATATCTCCGTCTCTCATCACGTAATCCTTACCCTCACTGCGGTAAAGTCCTGCTTCCTTGACGGCATTCATACTGCCAAGCCGCTCCAAATCGTCAAAGGAAACGATCTCTGCACGGATGAAGCCTCTTTCAAAGTCACTGTGGATCTTACCTGCCGCCTGTGGTGCCTTGGTGCCCTTGGTGATGGTCCATGCACGAACCTCCTGAGGGCCGCCCGTCAGATAGCTGATGAGACCCAGCAGGGCGTATCCTGCCTTGATCAGACGATCCAAGCCGCTTTCAGCAATGCCCAGATCCTCCAAGAACATCGCCTTTTCCTCCCCGTCCAGCTCTGCGATCTCGGCCTCCAGCTGGGCGCATACGGCAATGATCTGTGCGTGCTCCCGCTCGGCTTGCTCCTTGAGTGCAACGTAGTCGGGATTGTCCAAAGGCTCGTCGCCAATGTCGTTTTCGCTGACGTTGGCCACGTAGATCACAGGCTTGGCGGTCAGCAACGGTGTGTCGAAGAGAAAGGCCTGCTCGCTCTCGTCCAGCTCTACCTCACGGGCGCATTTACCGTCGCTCAGAGCGGCGTGGAGCTTTTCAAAAACAGCCAGCTCGACGGCAAGGGTCTTGTCGCCCTTCATGGCCTTCTTGGTGCGGTCGATGCGGCGTTCTACCATTTCGATATCCGAGAAGATCAGCTCCAGATTGATGGTTTCCAGATCTCGCATGGAGTTGATGTTGCCGTCCACGTGGATGATGTTATCGTCGCGGAAGCAGCGAATGACGTGAATAATGGCATCTACCTCACGGATGTGGGACAAAAATTTGTTGCCCAAGCCCTCTCCTTGGGAGGCACCCTTGACCAGTCCCGCAATATCTACAAATTCGATGACGGCGGGGGTGTATTTCTCGGGGTGATACAGATCGGCCAAAAAATCCAAACGGCTGTCCGGAACGGCAACCACGCCCACGTTGGGCTCAATGGTGCAGAAGGGATAGTTTGCGGATTCCGCTCCCGCTCCCGTCAATGCGTTGAACAGCGTACTTTTTCCTACGTTGGGAAGTCCTACGATACCAAGTTTCATTTTTATCTATTCTCCTTTAATTTTTCCTTATTTTACAAGTTTTTTCGCACTATGGCGTTTTGGCTCTACTCCATTTTTACGCCATTTTCGCATTGATTTGCATAGATTT
>JAFTRT010000147.1 GCA_017462145.1 Clostridia bacterium | reverse complement strand
TGCATTGAAGGCCCAGTAAGTATCGATCTCAAAACTCAGTGCGGTTCTCTTCTCCAGCTCGGTGTGGATGGTAGAGCCCCAGTACTTGGTTTCAAACTCTACGCTATGGTTGTGGAAGCCCAGGCTGATGCCGTTGGCCGCCAGCTTTTCCTGCGCAGGATTGACCACCTGGATAAACTCGTCGATCAACGCCAAGCTTCCCAGCTTGGCACCGGGAATGATGTAATTTTTGTTGCCGATGGCCTTATGGAAGGCAATGGTCTCGTCGATCTTGTCGGGGGTCAGATCGGTCCACGGGCTGTGGGTGCCGCTGACGGTCACCCCCGCCTCCTCCATATAGCGGCAGACCTCGTCAGCCGTATGGCCGAAGAAGCCGGCAAACTCCACATGCTTGTATCCTAACTCGCCTACCGCACGCAATGCGCCGGCCAGATCGGTTTCTGTGAGATCTCTCACGCTATACATTTGAAGTCCGTATTCGTAATTCATGGTGATTCCCTTTCTACTCTGTTTTTGGCATACTTGTGCCCTTACGACCATTTTACAAAAAAGAGCACCTGCCGTCAATGCAAGTGCTCGTTTGTTTACATTCTTTTTACATTTTTTTGTCGGTGGCCGCCATAAATTCGGCCATCAGCGCATCCTGCAAAGCCTTGAGCACACGGGGGGCTTTCCCGCCCACGGCTTTTCCGTCGATCTCATACGCAGGGCGGCAAAGCGTGCCCGAGGACACCACAAAGATCTCATCCGCCTCCATCATCTGCTCCACCGTAAAGACCTCCTGGCGTGCAGGGATCCCCAATCTGCGACAAGCGGCCAACATGTGGCTTCTGGCAACGCCTGCCAGAATGTAACAATCAGCAGGAGCTGTCCGAACCGTACCGTCCGAGCAAATAATCGCCAGATTGGAATGGGCACACTCGGTGACTCGCCCGCCTCGATGAAAGACCGCCTCGTCCGCTCCCTCCTCCGATGCCCGAATGGAAGCCATGACCGTAGGCAATAGGTTGAGGGTCTTCATATCGCAATGCAAGAAACGGGTATCCTCTGCGGTGATCAGACGCATCGGAGTATAAATATCCTTCAGCTTTCCGGGGCGTGAGGTGATCAAAAGGTTGGCCGTCAAGGGGCTTGCAGGTGCGTGACTGCGAAGCTCCGTCCCCCGTGACACCTGCCAATACAGCAATTGCTCTCCGTCATCCACCTTGGTAACCAAATCCTCCAGCAACGCACAAAGCTCGTCATAGCCCATGGGCATACGGAGCTTGAGGCGTTCTGCGCTTGCAAACATACGATCCATGTGCTCGGTCAGCGCATAGATGCGGTGATTTCTGGTATAGGCAACCTCGTACAGACCGTCGCCGAAATAAACGGCACGGTCATTCATGGGGATGGTCATGCGTTCGATCAAGTCGTATCGCCCGTTATAGTAACCGAGATTTTCCATTTGCTCCTCCCCTCATCCGGCGGTATGGTTCTCTTTATCTGTATGTGCACTTTGCACGGATTATGCCCGTATCATTATAGCACAAGCCGCCCTCGCTGTCAAGGAAGGCGGCTGTGTATTTTTTATTTTCCTACGCAAAAGCGAGAAAAGATTTCCGAAACGATCTCCTCTCCGATCTCCCGTCCGTCCACCTCACCCAAGGCAGACATGGCGCACTCAATGCCCACACAGCAAAGATCCAACGGCAAGCCTACTCTCAGCTCTTCCAAAGCCTCCGACAAGGTCTCACGGGAGCGAACCAAAGCGGCCTGCTGACGGGCATCCGATACGATGGCATCATTCCGCAAATCCAGCGCCCCATCGCAAAACAGCCGTTCCACCGTCTGCCGCAACTCCTCCATGCCCATGCCATCCTTGGCCGAAAGGGTCACCGTCTCGGTAAAGCAGGCGGCCGTTTCCTCATCCAAAGCATTCACGCCCAGATCGCACTTGTTGCAAACAGCCACCGAGGTCACTCCGGTTTTGGCAATCTGCCGTGCCAGCTCCCGTGCTTCCTCGGTCAGTGCCTGCGAGCCGTCGAAGACCGCCAAGATCAGCTCTGCTTCTCCCATGGCCTGCAAGCTCCTCTCGATTCCAATGCTCTCTACGGGATCCTCGGTACGCCGAAAGCCTGCGGTATCACACAGCAAAAGCGTGACTCGGCCAAGGCTTGCGGTTTGCCGCAAAACGTCTCGGGTCGTTCCCGCCACATCGGTGACAATGGCGGCATCATACCCCAAAATTTGATTGTAAAGCGAGCTCTTCCCCGCATTGGTCGGACCGCATAATACCGTAGCGATTCCCTCGCTGACCGCCCGACCCGTCCGATACGTACGGCACAAGGTGTCGATTCCGTCCCAAACCCGTTGCAACGCCTCTGCCATTTCCTCACGGCTCATCTCCGAAAGATCCTCATCCGGAAAATCGATCACCGCATAGACCGAGGACAAAACACGCCGCATCTCACCGTACAGCTCCTCCAAGCGAGCCGAAAGCCGCCCCTCCAGACCGCTTCTGGCCAAAGCCATCTGATCTTTTGTTCCTGCTTCCAACAGCTTTCCCAAGGCCTCCGCCTCGGTCAAGCGCATCTTGCCCGACAAAAAGGCTCGGCGGGTAAATTCTCCCGCCTCCGCATGCCGTGCCCCTGCCGCCAAAACGGCAGAGAGCACCTCACGGGTTATGAGAACGCCACCGTGACAGGTAATCTCCACCGTATCCTCTCCCGTAAAAGAGCGAGGCCCCCGAAACACAACGGCCATGCCGTCATCCAAGGGCTGCCGAAGACCGTCCTGTACCGACCAGATGGTTCCATAACTCATATTACCCGCCGCCAGCTGGGAAAGTGCCTTGCCGCAACGGGGCGAAAACACTCTCTCCCCCACGGAAACGGCCTCCGAACCCGAAATACGGATCAGGGCAACGCCGCCCTTTCCCACAGGAGTACTGACAGCGGCAATGGTGTCCAATAACTTCATCCTTCCTCCCAAAAAGCACAAGGGCTGCCGAAGCTCGGCAGCCCTTCTTTTTTCAGCATTACTCTGCTTCTACAACTTCCTCTGCGTCGTCTAAATCATCGCAGAGCATATCGCAATCGCCGCACTCGTCGAGCAGATCGTCACAATCGTACTCCACCTCTGCGTTGCGCTTCTGCATGATCTTATAGACCACAAAAGCGATCACAGCAATACCGGCAATGGCACCCAGGGTGATGGCAATGATCTTACCGTAGTTTGTCTTTTTCTTCTGAAACAAGCTCATAATGGTTCCTCCTTTTTTCTCCTCCGAGGTCCCTTATGGGACGTTGGAAATACTTTCTGTTTTTATTATACCATATTTTTTTCAAAATGCAATAAGAATCCAAAGATTTTTCAAAAAATTTTCTCGTGCTTTCAGAGCATCTCTCGCCTTTCAACCATATTTTTGGGATTTCCGAAAAAATTCTTTTCCAAATCTCTTTTCTTTTTTGCAAAAATCTGCTATAATGAAAGGTGAACGAATTTTGTCTTCATGCCGAGGAGGAGCGTATGACCTATAATGAGATCTGCATGGCGTTGGCCGATGCCGAGATTGAAAATAACCGTGGCGAGGCATCCATGCTCATCTGCCATTTTTGCAATATCAATAAGGCCGAGCTACTCCGTATGCGTGACGAGGATTTTCAAAATCCCGCTTTGGAGGAAGCCGTCCGCAAGCGTTGCTCCCACTACCCCCTCCAATATCTGTTGGGGTATTGGGAATTTTGCCACGAGACCTATCGGGTCACGGAGGACACCCTCATTCCCAGACAGGATACCGAAAAGCTGGTGGAGCTTGCCGCCAAGCTGATGCCCGAAAAAGCACGCTTCATCGACCTGTGCACCGGTAGCGGCTGTATCGCCATCTCCACCTTGGCCGCCCGCCCCGACACCCGTGCGGTGGCGGTGGATCTGTTTGCCAACACCCTGGAGATCGCAGGGGAAAACGCAGAGCACAACGGTGTGGGCGACCGATTGGGGCTTCTGTCCTGCGACGTGCTGTCCCCCTCCTTTATGGATGAGTTGGGAAGCTTTGACTGTATTCTCTCCAATCCCCCCTATATTGAGACCAAGCAAATCCCTCTGTTGGACGAAGAGCTGTCCTACGAGCCGGAGGCGGCACTGGACGGCGGCAACGACGGATTGGATTTTTACCGTGTGATCATTGGACAATACGGCATCTACCTGAAGCCGGAGGGCATGATGCTTTTGGAGATCGGCTGCGATCAAGCCAAGGCAGTTTCGGCGTTGGCCGCCGACCATGGCTTCCGTTGCGAGATCTTTAAGGACTACGGCGGTCACGACCGGGTAGCCTATCTGACCCGTCCTTCCTCCATCCCCTCGGTGCAATCCTTCGCCTGAATTTTTGGGAGTGGACGAAAGCTTTTGTGTACCATCGCATATACTGATCTACCGTTATTTTACAACAAAAGGAGTTATGCTTTGAAAATCGTTGTTCTTTGCGGCGGGCTTTCGCCTGAACGCAACGTTTCTCTGACATCGGGCCGTTTGGTCACGGCGGCACTCTGCCGCAAGGGGCACCGTGCGGTCATGGTGGATCTGTACGAAGGGCTGGAGATGCTTCCCGTGCCCATGGATGCTTTCTTTGACCGAGACGTTCCTCCTCCCCTGTCGGTGGGAGAGACCGAACCCGATCTGGATCGGTTGATCCAAAGCCACGGCGGGCGAACCGAGCCCGTCGGCCCCAACGTGATTGCCGCCTGCAAAGAAGCAGACGTCGTCTTTTTGGCACTTCACGGTGCCACGGGCGAAAACGGACAGTTACAGGCTCTGTTGGATATGGAGGGCATCTGCTATACCGGATCGGGCTACATTGGCAGCCTGCTGGCCATGGATAAGGATATTGCCAAAAAGCTGTTGCGTGCCGAGGGCATCCTGACCCCCGATTGGGTTCGGATCGATGCGGATCAACCTTGGGATCCCGATGGGATCATCCGACACGTGGGGCTCCCTGCCGTGATTAAGCCCTGCTCCTGCGGCTCCAGCGTGGGGGTGACCATCGTTCATACCCGTGAGGAGCTGAACGAAGCCGTATCCCGTGCGGCACAATACGAGAAAGCCGTCATGGCCGAGACCATGGTGATCGGCCGTGAGCTGACCTGCGGTATTCTGAGCGACCGCATACTCCCCCCCGTGGAGATCATTCCCAAAAACGGATTTTACGATTATCAAAACAAATATCAGGCAGGTGCCACCACCGAGATCTGTCCCGCTCCCATTTCGGAGCAGGCTCTCCGTCAGGTGACCGAGGCAACCCGTGCAGGCTTTTCTGCCCTTCGTCTGGAGGGCTATGCTCGTTTTGACTATATGTTGGACCACCAAGAACAGGTTTGGTGTCTGGAGGCCAATACCCTCCCCGGTATGACCCCCACCAGTCTGCTTCCCCAAGAAGCGGCCGCAGTGGGCATGGATTACGATACCCTGTGCGAAATCCTCGTGCTGTTAGCAAAGGAAAAAAGAACGTAACAGACGCTTCAGAAAAAGAAAGGACATGGATATGGTTTTGAATTTAGAGCAGCTTCGTGCTGTAACCGTGGGAGCGGCAAGAGTGGAGCAACAGGATTCGGGCTTCCGCTTTTTCCGATTCACCCAAGCACAGGAGGAGGCCTATCAGCTTCGCTCTGCCGATTTTTACATGAAAACGTTTGCCACAGCCAACGTGCGACTGGAATTTGAGACCGACAGCCGGGAGCTGTCTCTCTCGGTGACCGCCGTACCCGGCTCCTCCCGCCGCTTTTTCGCCCACGATATCTACGTTGGCGACCGTTTGATCGGCCAATTGGGGGGCAAGCTGGAAAAAGACGAAGAGGGCAAGCCCATTCCCTGTACCGTCAGCAACCGATTCTCCTTGGGAAACGGAACCAAGACCGTCCGCATCTATTTCCCGTGGTCGGCCTGCTCGACCCTTCACGCTCTTTCGCTGGATGACGGCAGTACCCTCCGTCCCGTTCCCAAGAAACGTACCATGCTGATCTTCGGGGATTCCATCACCCACGGCTACGATGCGGATCACCCCTCCCTGTCCTACGCCAACCGCTTGGCAGATGCCCTCTGCGCTAATGCCCGTAACAAAGGCATTGGAGGGGAGATCTTTTGGCCCGAGCTGGCGATGCGTTCGGACGAGGACA
Source organism: Clostridia bacterium (assembly GCA_017462145.1). The sequence goes on along the minus strand of JAFTRT010000147.1, from coordinate 1,861 downwards.
TCTCTCCCGATCTGATCACCGTGGCCTATGGTACCAACGATTGGTCGGCACGCACCAAAGAAGAATTTGAGCGGGATTGCCGCCTGTTTTACGAAACCCTTTCCGCCCGTTATCCGTCAGCACACATCTTTGCATTGGCACCGATTTGGAGAGTCGATTGGGATCGGGAAACCAAGGTGGGCCGACTGGCCGACGTCAAGCGGCACCTGTTGCAGGTAACGGCATCTCTTCCCAACGTGACCGTGATCGATTGCTTTGATTTTCTTCCTCACGAGAAGAGTGCTTTCCGAGATCTCTTCGTACACCCCAACGATGCAGGCTTCGGCTTCTATATCGACCAACTCATAGATCCCATTCAAACCAAGCTGTAAAAAAGAGGACGACAATGATGAAATTAACCCTTTCTCAAATCAAGGCCGCTACCTTCGGTGCGGCAAGAATCCAAGAGATCGACGGCAAAACGCTTTTCTTCCGCTTCTCCGAGGCACAGGAGGCCGTTTACCGCAACCAGTCCAACGTGGATTTTTACAATAAGACCTTTGACACCGCAGGCGTGCGCCTGGAATTTCGATCGGATTGCACCCAACTGACCTTGGGGGTAGAGTGTGTCCGCAGCAATTATGACCGTTGCTTTGCCTTTGATCTCTATGCAGACGGCAAGCCCGTAGGACAGTTGGCCGGCCGTACGGTCAACAGCACGCCCGCCGTTCTGTCCGGATGCTTTGCACTCCCCGAGGGAGAAAAGACGGTCTGTATCTATTTCCCTTGGTGTGCAGCAGGCCGCCTGCTGGAGCTCTCGTTGAATGACGGTGCTACCTTTGCCCCCGTCACCAAGCCTGTCAAACTGTTGATGTTCGGCGACTCCATCACCCACGGTGTTCATTCCGACCGTTCCGCCCTCACCTATGCCACTCGCTTGACCGATGCCCTCGGTGCAGAATCCCGTAACAAGGGGATTGGCGGTGAATTTTTCCGCCCCGAATTGGCAGAGGCCAAGGAGGAGTTTGATCCCGACTACATCACCGTGGCCTACGGTACCAACGATTGGTCCAAAACGCCCCGTGAAACCTTTGACCGCAATTCCAAAGCGTTCTACCATGCTTTGGCTGCCAAATATCCCCAAGCAACCATCTTTGCCCTGACCCCCATTTGGCGCACCAACCACGATGCCACCGATAAGCAAATGGGTCCCTTTACCCACGTAGAAGAGCATATTCGGGCCATCGCCGCCGAGATCCCGCAAATGAAGGTGATCTACGGTTTTGATCTGGTTCCCCATGATATCCGCCTGTACGATGACCATTATCTCCATCCCAACGCCGAAGGCTTCGGATATTACGCCGCCAATCTTCTGGAGGCAATCAAACCCTATTTGAAGTAAATCCCAAACCGATCCTGTGCTATCTGCCAAGGAGAACCGGATTTTTTGCACGGTTCTCCTTGACAGCCGCTTCTTTTTTTGTTATAATAAATAGGCTCTTTGGAAAACCTCGGGGCTTGGAATACAGATGTTCCGCAACGGCAAATCAGCGAGCAATCAGGAGTGGTAGCAACTTGGTGATTGGCGAGTGAGCCTGCGAACGACGACAGAACCGTAGTTGCAACAGGAAGCGTAGCGGGTAGCTGCAAAAAAATTGAATCATGAATATTTCGGGGTGTGGCGCAGTTGGGGACGTTTGCGAGCGCGCCTAAATGGCGAGTAAGCGAGCAATCAGGAGTGGCGGCAACTTGGCGATTGGCGAGTGAGCCTGCGAACGACGACAGAACCGTAGTTGCAACAGGAAGCGCAGCGGACAGCTGCAAAAAAAATTGAATCATGAATATTTCGGGGTGTGGCGCAGTTGGGGACGTTTGCGAGCGC
>JAFTRT010000146.1 GCA_017462145.1 Clostridia bacterium | reverse complement strand
TTAACGCAAAGGGTCCACCCGTTCCCATTCCGAACACGGAAGTTAAGCTTTGCAGTGCCGAAAATACTTGGCTGGAGACGGCCCGGAAAAATAGGTCATAGCCGACACAAAGGGATACGTTCGTATCCCTTTTGATCTATTCCTCCTTAGCTCAGTCGGTAGAGCGCATGACTGTTAATCATGATGTCGCTGGTTCAAGCCCAGCAGGGGGAGCCACAGCCATTTAGACTTCTACGCACCTTTAGCTCAGTTGGTAGAGCAACTGACTCTTAATCAGTGGGTCCCGGGTTCGAATCCCTGAAGGTGCACCAAAGTCTAAATGGCTTTTTTTAAGAGAAAAAATGCACCATCAGGGTATTAACATTTTGATATAATAGCTTTGTGAGGACATCGTGATGTTAATATTCCGATTAGAGGATTCGATGATCGATATGGAAAGCGGGCTTGCCCGCCACCCGGGAAGTTGCTTCGCAACTCGGGTTCGAATCCAACGCAAAAATGCTTCGCATTTTAGCTGGGAAGGTGCACCAAGTCTAAATAGCTTTTTTCTTAAAACGTGGGCATCGTCAAGGTGTGCCTATCTCATATTAGCAAACAGAGATATTTTGCAGATATAGTTCAGTGGTAGAACTCCAGCTTCCCAAGCTGGCCATGCGGGTTCGATTCCCGTTATCTGCTCCAAAGCAGTGCGCCCCGTCCGAATCAACGGACGGGGCGTGCTTTCTTATATTACAGTGTGCCGTGAGGCAGGGTGGGATCCATAGGTGCTTGACGCTCAAAGTGAGTGGTCATTTGGTAGGGAACACCGGTTTCGGTGCTCTTCATAATGCCCGTCATGGCTTCCAATACGTGATAGGTTTGGAGGTAGGATGCTCTGGGCGTTCTCTTCTGCTCGATGGCGGCAGCCAGATCGTCAAGACCCAGACAGCGAGAGTTTACACAGTAATCAAAGGTCAAGGGAAGCTCGATTTCCTCACCTGTTGTTCCGTCTGTAAATTTCATACCCTTTTCGCTTCCGAAGCAGTTGGGATCGGGAACCAAAAGGTTTCCCTTGGTACCGAACAACTGAATACAAGGCTGTTTGGGGCTGTAAATATCAAAGGTGGTCAGGAAAGAGACGTTCACACCCGACTCAAAGGTGAGCAGACACTCGTAATGCGTGGGAACATTGACATGGATGATCTCTCCCTCGTGGGGTTTCGCCGTAATCAAGCGCTCTTCAAAGGTGGTGTTGCAAACGCCGAAGACGGATTTGATTCCGCCCAGCAGATTGATGAGAGCGGTGATGTAATAAGGACCCATATCCAGCAGGGGACCGCCGCCTCTCTGATAGTAGAAATCGGGATCGGGATGCCAGGATTCCACGCCGTGATGTGCCATGACGCAACGGCCGCCCACCACGTCGCCCATAAAGCCGTCTTCGATGAGCTTGCGGCAGGATTGGATACCTGCTCCCATAAAGGTATCGGGGGCACCGCCGATCCAAAGGCCTTTTTCCTCGGCCAGACGAACCAGCTCACAGCCTTCCTCCCAATCGGCACCCAAGGGCTTCTCGGAGTAAACGTGTTTGCCTGCCAGCAATGCGGCCTTAGAGACCTCAAAATGCTCGTAAGGGCGAGTCAGATTCAGGACGATGTCGATCTCGGGATCGGCAAACAGTTCTTCCATGGTATCATAGAGCTTGGGAATCTTGTATTTCTCCTGTGCCTGTTCGGCCCGTTTGCGGATCAAGTCGCAGACGGCCACCAGCTTGACATCACGGAAGGTTTCTGCAAAGTTTTTCAAATAGATGCCGCTGATACAGCCCACACCTACCATTCCGACGTTTAACATGTTCGTATCCTTTCTTTTACTCAATACATTTTTGCGGTGTTGTCGTAGTCTTCGGGGTTCATTCCGTTCGCTTCAGCAGCGGCTCTTCCTTCTGCCGCCCAAAGCATCCCTCTCTCCATTAGCACCTGTGCGGAGGGGGCATTGTCAAATACGTCGTCATGGTGACCCAGGGAACAATAGAATACCCGTCCAATGCCCCAATATTTCGTCCAAACCACGGGCATATCGATGGGCTTATTGGCGGCATGGTAGAAATTGACCAGAGGGAAGCGTGTGGTAGCCAGTACCTCAATAGCGGGATCTACATGGAGGTAATAGTGCTCGGAGCAAACCTCAAAGTCCTCGATTCCCTCAATGATCGGGCTGGTGCCTCGGTGTACGTGAACCGTATAGGTTACGCCGTCTCCGCCCGGATGGCTGACCCACTGACCGCCGGTGATGAATTGCCATTCGGTGGATTTGCGGAAGGAATCGCACATACCGCCGTGACAGCCTGCCAATCCAATGCCGCGGCTGACAGCAAAGGAAACATTCTTTTCATAATCCCGTGGGATCTCACTGCCTGTCACGCAGGGAACAAGAAGATCATAGGTGAGAAGTGTTTCTCGATCGGCCAAACACTCCAGATCACCAAAGCGATCCACTTCAAATCCGTTCTTTTCCAAGATAGCTTGGAAGCGAGCGGACACCTTTTCCGGTTCATGGCCGTTCCAGCCGCCCCAAAAAATCAATGCTTTTTTCATGGGAATCCTCCTTTTTTCATGTTACAAGTTTATTATACAGCCAAGTACTTGAAAAAGCAAAACAAATGTGGTATAATATCAATCAAAAGTTCAGAAAAAAGAAGAGGAAACAAGCAGATGGCCATTTACGAAACCCAATATCCTTCTTTTGGTTTTCAAAAGGAGATCTTTCGCTATCAAAAAAATCTGACTTTCCACGCACATCTCCACGCCAACTTTGAGCTGTTGCGTGTTAAGTCCGGCCGTCTTCACGTTTGGATCGAAGGCGAGGAATACGTGCTGACGGAAGGGCAACAAATCCTAATCCTCCCCCAGCTCATCCATTCCTATCAAACGTCGGCAGAGGGTTCTTTGAGTCAATTTATCATCTTTTCCGCCGATTACCTCCCCGAGCTGGATGCCCAAGTCCGTGGGGGAGAGCGGAAGGATCCTGTTTTGGCCACAGAGAGTTTTTCTCTGTTTGATCTGTTGTTACACTATAGCAAACGAGATCATTGTATGTTTCGGTCGGTTCTGTATCAGATCGCATCCTTTTATGAGGCCAATCAAAGAATCAACGGAAATCCCGCCCGCAAGGAGGCATTTTCCCTTTGGCTTTCGGATTATTTGGAGGCCCATTGCACAGAAAATTTGGATGAAAAAAGTGTGGCAAAGGCGGCAGGCTACCATCCTCGGTATTTGTCCTCCTTGGTCAACCGCAACTTTGGCGTTTCCTTTCAAACACTGTTGAACGAATATCGGATTCGTCTTGCAGTGACACTGTTGTCGGACGAAAGCAAGAGCATTACCCAGATCTACGGCATGGCAGGCTTTGAGTCGCAAAGCTCCTTCAACCGCAATTTCAAGCGGATCATGGGGATGACTCCTCGGGAATACCGAACGGGCAAGGGCAGAATCAAGCCGATTCACGAGTGAGGGGCTATCGAAAACAATCTCGGCAGAGACGGTTTGTCTCTGCCGAGATTGTTTTGTATGGATTTGTTAAGCCTGCGCTTCGGAACGAAGCGTGGCAAGATCGGCACACTCGGTGGCAAATTCGGTGCAGGTAAAGACGGTATCATTGGTATCCAAGGAAATGTTGGCCAGGATCATGGAAGAATCAAAGCCAAGGCAAACGCCTGTTTCGGTATCCACATAGTAGGAATAGCTGACCCGATGGCTCTCAATGCCGACCGACACCTCAAATACCTTGCAGGTTCGATTCAATACGGTAGCCTCTCCCGTTTCTTTGATACCGGGAAGATATTTCTTTTTGGATTGCTCCGCATAGGTGAAAAATTCTTCCGTGGCTTCCTTTGCGTATTCTTGGTCTACCTTGATCCCTTCCTTGGTCGTAAAGGCTCCGTTTTCGTCTTTTTCATAGAGCACGAAATCGTTTCCGTCCTTAAGGAAGAGCAGTTCGGTCACGCCGGATCGGAAATAGAGATTGCCATTGGCATCCTGTGCACGGCTGACCGTGTGAATCACACCGTCCGAGGCTTTGACCTCGTATGTAATGCGATAAACGGATGGCAAGGTAACGGTACTGTTGATCCCGTCAGCGGTGGGGAGTGTGCACCCCGTTAAAAGAGTTGCCAGCAAGCAAATGGAAAGACAGAGGCGGACAAACTTTTTCGAAACCATTTAGGCGTCCTCCTGTTCCGTGTCTTGGCGGTTGGAGTTCTGCTTCCCCGACAGTCTTTTTTTGGCATCCTCTACCGATTCGCCCTCCTTGGCAAACAGGGTTTGGATGCATTGATCGGATACCTTTTCAAATCCATTGACCACCCCGGTCTCGATCTTTTTGTAGCCCTCGACCACGCCGGTCTCGATTTTTTTATAGCCCTCTACGACGTTTTTTGCGATTTTTTCGTTGGTTTGTGCGATTTTAGACATGGTGATGTCCTCCTTTTTCCTATGATGCCAATAGTATACCGCCGGAATGTTGTTTGTTTTTTTGCAAAATGTTTTTGTTTTGTTAAATCAAAAAATGTGCGGAGCTTGTATGGCTTTTTCATGGAAAGGAGAGAACGGGGAGGATAGAAGAGCCGTTTGCGTGGGAAGGTGTGAGCTGTGCGCACCTTCTTTTTTGTTGACTTTTTGGGGGGAATGTGATACACTATCCTTATCATGGATTCAAAAAGAAAGGGAGCGGTCATGACAATTTTGAATTTTGTCTCTTGTAATTTGGATTACGTCTATTCCATGGATCATATTGTGGTTCCCGGCGAGACGCAGGCCTCGGAGGAAATGGAAGTTTTTGCAGGAGGAAAGGGGCTCAATCAGTCCGTTGCGTTGGCTCGTGCAGGGGCAGAAGTCTTTCATGGCGGCTGTATTGGCGAGGACGGGGAGATGCTTAGGACGTTGCTGGCAGACAGTGGGGTGAACGTATCGCTTCTTCGTCAGATCGACGGCAAAAACGGCCATGCCATCATTCAAGTGGCGGCAGACGGACAAAATTCCATCCTGCTCTATGCAGGATCCAACCGCTGTATCACCAAGGAACAGATGGATGAGGCCTTGTCCCTCTTTTCCGAGGGAGATATGCTGTTGCTGCAAAATGAGATCAATGATATTTCATATCTGATCGACCGAGCCTACGAACGGGGGATTCGTATTTTTCTCAATCCATCCCCCTGTGATGAAAGCTTGCGAGCCATTTCGTTTGAAAAGTTGAGCTGCATTGTCCTCAACGAGATCGAGGCAAAATTCTTTACGGGAAAGGAACATCCAACGGAGCATCTGGCTTTCTTCCGTGAGCGATATCCCCATCTGACCGTGATGCTGACCTTGGGCGGAGACGGCTGTGTTTACAGCGACGGTTATCAAACGGTCAGCCATCCCATCTTTCCTGTTACGGCAGTGGATACCACGGCGGCAGGGGATACCTTTACGGGGTATTTTATGGCCGCTTTGGCTGAGGGGCGTGAGCCGGCAGAGGCCATTCGCTTGGCATCGGCCGCCGCCGCTTTGGCGGTGTCTGTCAAAGGTGCCGCTCCCTCCATCCCTCTGCGCAAGCAGGTGGAGAACATGCTGGCAAATGCAGAATAAATGAGGAGGATGGGATGTACGATTGGATCTTTTTTGATTTGGACGGAACGCTGACCGATCCGGGGGAGGGCATTACCAATTCGGTGGCCCATGCCTTGGAGCAGGAGGGCGTTCCCGTTCCGCCGAGAGCGGAGCTGTATCGCTTTATCGGACCGCCTTTGGTGGATTCCTTTATGCGGTTTTACGGCTTTTCCGAGGAACGGGCGCACCGAGCCGTGGAAGAATACCGAGACTATTTTCGTGATCGGGGTATTTTTGAGAATCAAGTATACGACGGTGTTCCGCAAATGTTGGAAACGCTGCGCAGAGAGGGAAAGCGGCTTTGCCTGGCCACCTCGAAGCCGGAGCCCTTTGCCAAGCAGATCTTGGAGCATTTTGCACTGACCTCTTATTTTGAGTTTGTGGCAGGAGCCTTGATGGATGAGACCCGTACGGCCAAAGCAGACGTGATCGCCTATGCGTTGGATGCCTGCGGCATTTCCGAACCCTCCCGTGTACTGATGGTGGGTGACCGCCTTCACGACGTAGAGGGAGCATCCCAAAACGGGATGGACTGTTTGGGTGTTCTGTTTGGCTATGGTTCCCGTGAAGAGCTGACGGCGGCAGGAGCACGGTACTTGGCAGAGAACGTGGCGGATATTCCGAAATGGATTCTATCCATTTAACTTTTTTTGAAAAACATGCGAGGATTTGCCCTCAAAAAACGACTTGAATAGTAGAGACCGATGAAATCAAGTAAAAGAGGGAGTCAGAATGAAACAATTGACCGAACAAGAAAGAGGCCGTTTTTTGGAGGATGATGAGATCGTTGAGCTGTATTGGGGCAGAGACGAGGAAGCCATCCGAGAGACCGATCGAAAATATGGGAAATATCTGTACACCATCGCCTATCATATTGTGCACGATCGATCGGATTGCGAGGAATGCCTCAATGACACCTATTTGGGAACGTGGAATCGGATCCCCCCTGCCAGACCGTCCCTGTTTCGGGCGTTTTTGGCCAAGATCATGCGGAATACGGCAGTGGATAAATTCCGTGCCAAAACCGCAGAAAAGCGTGTTCCGTCCGAGCTGACGGTTTCCTTGGATGAGTTGGACGAATGTGTGCAATATCGGGATGACGGCGTGGTATCGGCCATCGCCTCCATTCTCAATGATTATCTGCGTTCTCTGACTCCTCGGGCAGAGTTTATTTTTGTGTGTCGCTATTATTATGCCGATCGTGTTGCCGATATTGCACAAATGCTGCAGATGAGCGAAAGCACGGTATTCAGAGAGCTGGCAACCATTCGGGAGGGCTTGAAGAAGCGTTTGCAGGAGGAGGGCTATTATTTATGAAAAGCAATCGAGACCTGCATTTGGAGCTGTTGTCCAAGCTGGATGATGATATCATCGAGCGCAATACGGAAAAACGGTTCGCTTTACTGGAAAAGCATTCCGCTCCTGCTCCCAAGAAGAGCGGAAAGCGAGTTCGGCTTTTGTTGTTGGCCGCTGTGCTTGCGCTGTTGGTGATCGGCTCTGCGGTGGCCATTCCTCTGCTTCTGCGGGAGGATCCGGCGATCGTTACGGTGGAGCGGACGGGAACGGATGGCTCTGCCGTGATCTATACCATTACCTATGAGGACGGCACGACTGCCACCTTCTCGGTGCTGAACGAGGGCACGGAGGGGATCTCGGATCTAACCGCCAACGATGCGGGGGATCTGTTCTTGCAGTTGACTTCAGGAAACGCCATTAGCCTGGGTAACCGCATTGGTCTTTTGAGCACCGGAACCACTCCCGACACGGTGGTGACGGGCGCAAAAATGAATGCTGACGGCCATCTGTCCTTGGGTCTTGCCAACGATCGGGAACTGGCCTTGGGCAAGCCGCACGGCGGAAACGGAATGAGTCTGTCGGCGGTACAGATTGACGGGAACGGCAATCTGATCGTAGGCTTTGCTACGGGTGAGACGGTGAATCTGGGCCGAGTGGTTGGCAAGGACGGTCAGGACGGAGTTGGAATCGACGGAATTGCCATCAACGAAAACGGTGAGCTGACGGTGACCTTGACCAACGGAACGGTGATCAACCTTGGTAACGTCAAGGGCGCAGACGGCATCGGTATCTCCGAGTCCAAGATCAATGATGAGGGCGAGCTTTGTCTGACCTATACCGACGGTCATACGGTAAACCTTGGCCGAGTGGTGGGTGAAAAGGGTGAGGACGGTGTTGGCATCGCAACCATTACCATTACGGAGAATTCAGAGTTGGTCATTACCCTGACAGACGGAACCGGGATCCATTTGGGGAATATCAAAGGCGAAAACGGCAAATCGGCCTACGAGCTGTACTGTGAAAAATTCGGATACGAGGGAACCGAGGAGGAATGGCTCTTTGATCTGGTGAACGGAAATTTGGCTGCCAAGATCGAATATACCGTGACCTTTGACAGCGCAGGCGGCAGCCCCGTCTTACCGCAAACGGTCTGGGAGGGCGGCAAGGTCATCGAGCCGTCGAAGCCCACCCGAGCGGGGTATCTCTTCCTCGGATGGTATTACGGGGAAGAACTGTGGAGCTTTGGAGGCCACAGTGTCACCGAGTCTATGACCCTGACGGCAAGATGGGAGGCCATTCAATATTTTGTAACGGAAACGACGTTTGACTTGCAAGGCGGCAGCTTTACTTGGATGTCCTCCTATCAAGATCCGGATTCGGAGAAAACGGTTTACGGTTTTGAATATTCCTACGATACCGGGCTAACCTATTCGATTCCAACCAAAGAAGGCTACCGCTTTCTTGGTTGGACCTGGACGGGGCAGAGTACCCCTCAAAAGGGGTCGCTTTCGGTCAAACTGTTGAGCGAGTCCGATGGTCGATACAACGGGGGCAGCATCGGTCAACATCCGGGTGTGCTCCGTGCAACGCTTGCGATCCAATATGAAGCGATGCCGTCTATGACGGCACATTGGAGCCCGATCCGGTTGGATCTGCTTCCCGTCAGCGGTACGCTGGTACACCAGTCTTTTGCCATCGGTGCCGCAGAGGGAAGTGATGTATGTGCCATGGCCACGGGAACGGTGGTATATTGCGGTGCTTCTGACAACGGTCTTTACAGCAATACCCGTATTACCATTTTGACCGACGACGGCTATGCTTATATGCTTGCAGGAATGACCAATACGGGCTGGAAGGTGGGCGATCGCATCCAAAAGGGTGATGTGATCGGTCAGATCGTTCTGAGTGATACCAGTACCCCCTTGGCGGCAAACGGAACCGTAACCGTTCCACATTGCTACGTTGCCATTGCACACTACCATTGGACCAATGGAGCCCCGAACCGTGTGACTTGGTCAGATCCTGTGGATTGCTTTACACCGGACTGTTTGGCCGCACTCGGCTACCAAGCTTAAACAACCGCCCCGACGTGAATGCGTCGGGGCGGTTTGATCGTTGCAACATCACAGCAGGATGTTGCTTCTGTCCATCGGTTTTTCACCGATTGGCGGTTTGCTCCATACAATGGTAATAACGGCCTTGGCCGAAACCGATCTGCGGAGAAACGTATGGGTGAACATTGGATGATATGGACGGGATTGATGATCCCTTTTTTGGGAACGGCTTTGGGGGCCTCTGTGGTGTTCTTTCTAAAAGGTGCACTGCCTGCTCGCCTGCACCGAGGGGTACTCGGCTTTGCGGCAGGTATTATGCTGGCGGCTTCTATTTGGTCGTTGCTGATTCCTGCCACGAAAATGGCAGAAGCCATCGGCGGTCTGGCGTGGCTGCCTGCATTGGCAGGCTTTTTGCTGGGAGTTGGCCTTTTATTGGCCTCAGATCATATTCCCATTTCGGAGCGGTTTTTGGCCAAAAGCCGCAGTCGGTTGGGCAAAAGTGCTGTGATGGTGTTTGCCGTTACCTTGCACAATCTGCCCGAGGGAATGGCAGTTGGGGTGGTGTTGGCAAGCTTACGGAGCGAGGCTTCTGCGGCTACGGTCGCAAGTGCTTTGGCTTTGACTGTGGGCATTGCCCTCCAAAACCTTCCGGAGGGAGCCATCATTTCCATGCCTTTGGCCACAGGAGGAATGAAAAAAAGCCGTGCCTTTGGCTACGGCGTGCTGTCGGGAGTGGTGGAGCCCTTGGGAGCGCTGTTGACCGTTCTGTTGACTGCTTTTTTTACACCGATCCTGCCCTACATTCTTTCCTTTGCCGCAGGGGCGATGTTTTACGTGGTGGTACGGGAGCTGATTCCGGAGTGCCATGCCGAGAAGGATGGCGACTGGGGAACGGTTGGGGCCGCCTTGGGTTTTGCCTTGATGATGGTGTTGGATATTGCCTTGGGATAACAAAGAACGGAGCCTTTCATGATGAAAGGCTCCGTTTTGATTTACAGTAATTCTTTTTTGGGCTCGTAAGAGGGAATGACCTTGAGCTTGAAAGCGTTGATGACGTTGAGACGGTCGATCCGTGCCTTCGTGGCGGCATCCTCGCAAACTCCCGTCCGAATGTAGGTGTCCAAAACCGCATAGGTGAAGCCCAGTTTATCCTCGTCGCTCTTGCCCGAAAGTCCGTCAGAGGGAACCTTATCCACGAGGCAAACAGGAAGTCCCAGATGCTTGCCGATCTCCTTGACCTCACGGACGGTCAGCTTGGCCAAGGGGCTGAAATCGCCTGCGGAATCTCCATAACGAGTGGAATAGCCCACCCAGTCCTCGGAGAGATTGCAGGTATTGGCCACACGGCCGTTCAGGGTTTGGGAAACGGCGTACAGAGTGGACATACGGATTCTGGGGGGGAGATTGATACGAGCCTGCTCGTTGGGGCAGAGGCCGCACTCCTCCAATGCTTTCAAGGTGCCTGCCGTTGCTTCTCGGATATTACAGATATAATGGCGAATGCCCAAAAACTCCACCAGTGCCTTGGCATCGTCGATGTCAGCCTGAACGCCGTCCGGCATGAGAACGCCGATGACACGTTCCCGACCCAAGGCGGCTACGCACAGAGCCGCTACCACGGAGGAATCCTTTCCACCCGAAATGCCGATGACAGCGTTACAGCCCTTTCCGTTTTCTTCAAACCAATCTCGGATCCATTGGGTCACTTCCTCGGTCACTTTTTTTACGTCAAGCATGGTGTACTCCTTTTTTCTTTGATCAAGGAAATTGTAACATTCTTTCTCCCGTTTGTCAAGTGCTTTTCCCCAATTGGGCAAGAAGCCCTGCTTGCTCGCTTACCGTATCGGCACCCATCAGAACGAGAACACGGTGGTAGTCGGTTTGGGACAGCAGTGTTTGGAGATCGGTGTTGCCGTAACGGGGATCGATGGCATCCACGTCAAAGTGAAGTGCCAAAAAGGGAATCAGAGCATTGGCATAGCTGTCCTTGATCAGCAACAGGCGAGGCTTGGAGGTTTCATTTGGCAGATTGATGCGCAGCATGGCGTGATTGCCCCCCAAAAATACCCGATAGACGTCTTTTTCTTTCGTAGCGGACAGGTCGTAAAAAGCAGTCAGATTCACCTCACCCGTTTCGTTTTCTACGGTGACCGTCTCATCTCCCCGATAGCGATACAAGACCACGGTGTCGGCTTGCTGTCCCGGAAGACAGGCTTTGGAGTCCGACGTGCCCAAAAAGGAATGGGTGACGGTGACCCGTTCAAACGCTTGGGGGCTGTAGGGTGTCAATCCCATTTGCCGAGCCAGCACCGTGTAGGCCAAATAAGCACCGTCGGTGTTCCAGTGGTGATCGGTTTTGTAATGGAGGGATGAGGGATTCTCCGTGTCCAAAAAAGCGGTAACCAGAGCGGTGGAGCCCTCTCGGTACTGTTCCAACCGAGAGAGGAGCAAGCGGTCATGTTCTCCGTTGTAAAGCCATGGAAGCTGATCGGGCAGAACGTCTGCCCCACGGGGCGCAAAGAAGACCGAGACAGGGAGCGTATTCTGTTGGCAGGTCTCGGTCAGAGTGGAAAGAGCCTGCAGATTGGCCTCGGTCACCGCCGTGTCGGGGTTGGGCTTTGGAATCAGAAAGCCCTCCTTTCCCACCAAGATCCCTCCTGTTTCCTGCTGACCCAAAGCGAGTCGGGTGAGACTGCACAGGGAAACCAGCTCCGTACGAAAGGGAATGTGATCCCGGCAGAAATCCCCCAATTGCTCGGCGAACCGCCCTGAGCAGAGCGAATTCCATGTGAGTCGGGGGAGGGACGTAAGATAGCGGTTTTCCCGTTCCGAGCGTACGGATTTGGAACCAAACAGAAGGTGCACGCCGCCTCCTGTCAACATGGAAAGACAAAGAACGACCAAAAGAGCAGAGGAAAAGCGTTTCATCGATACCTCTTTTTTGGATTAGTGTGCCCATTTGGAGCCGAAACATACCGATACAAAAGCTCCCTCGGCAATCTTGCCGAGGGAGCGATAGATTATTTCTTTTTGTAGGTTACGATGAAGCCGCCGCTTCCGTTGCTGCTGACGGTGTAATCGTATTGCTCTGCCGTTGGGATCAGCTGAGCCTCACCGGGAGCAATGTAGTAGGCACGGTAGCCGTCGGTCAGCGTCAGAGCCTTGCCTGCTGCTCGTTTGGTCAATGCCTCCAAGTGCTCGGCCAGTGAGTAGGTCTTGTACTGTCCTTGGCCGTAAATATAGGTGGCATGGGGAATGCCCACATAGCGGAAGATGCAAGCCTTATTACGATCCACCGTTCCGTCTACGGTCACATCCTCGGTGGAGTACAGCTGAATAAAGCCGTATTTGTGCGCATTGCTGTAAAGCCAAGCGTATGTGTCGACGCCGTAGATGGTGGTATCCCGATTTCCCTCATGAGAATAGGACAGAGAGAAGGATGTGCCGGCGGCATAATCCGCATCCGGACGGTTGTGACGGTAGGCATCGCAAACGTACAAGAGATTGTCGGGGGCTACCGCCAAAAATGCCAGTGTCATCTCGTTGAACGCATTCAGTGCAGTGGCATCTGCGTACAAATCATCCGTTCCCAAAATACTGTAAGCGTTGTCCCCGTCCTTGCTGGCACGGTGATCGGCAATTTTGACCACCGTCGGCTCGCCGCCCGCATAAGGCAAGGACAGCAGATGGTTGTCAGCCGCAAGACCGCTTGTGGAAACAAAGCCCGCCGGAGTTCCGTTTCCTTCGGTTTCGGTCTCGCTGTTGTCGGGCAGATTGTTTCGAATCGCCGATACCACCGACGATACAAGCAAGATCGCCAGTGTCAGAAGGATGGCGGTCATGGTGACCAGGATCGAATAGACGGTGATCTTCTTTTTCTTTTGGAGCTGCTCAGAGCCCCCGTCTAAACATTCGAAAATTCGTTTCATCCGATGGGAACCTCCTTTGGTTTTGGTGTAGGAAGCCGAAGAACCTCGCAGAGGCCCTTCGGCTTGAAATCAAACTTAGTTTGCGTCCTTGATGGAGAAGTCCATGCGGCCCTTCTTGTCCAGACCCATGTACTTGACCTTTACGTCGGAGCCTACGTCGATGCCTGCGTCGGTCACCTTGTTGATGCGACGGTTGGCGATCTTGGAGATGTGAACCATACCTTCCTTGCCGGGAGCATATTCCACAAAGCATCCGATATCCTCATTGGGCTTATCCTTGCTGGCAAGAATCTTGACAACCTTACCGCAGTAGGTCTCGCCTACGGTGGGCTCAAATACGATGGCATCGATCATAGCCTTGGCCTTTGCGGCACTTTCGCCGTTGGCGGAGGCAATGCAGATCACGCCGTCATCGTTGATATCCACCTTGGCGCCGGACTCGGCAACGATCTTCTGAATGACCGAGCCGCCCTTACCGATAACCTCACGGATTTTGTCGGGGTCGATGGTGAAGGTGGTCATCTTGGGTGCATACTTGGAGACCTCGGCTCTGGGAGCGGGAATGGCCTTCAGCAGAACCTCGTCGATGATATAGTCACGGCCGATATGGGTCTGTGCCAAAGCGGCCTTGATGATTTCGGGAGTCAGACCGTCGATCTTCAGGTCCATCTGAATGGAGGTGAT
>JAFTRT010000145.1 GCA_017462145.1 Clostridia bacterium | reverse complement strand
TCTTTCAGAAGAACCACGATCTGCTTGAGCAAGTCCTCGGTGGTGGGATTCGCCTCCCGATCTGCCTTGGCCTTTGCCTCGGCAGCCAGCTTGGCTTCCTCTTCCTTGCGAGCCTTCTCTGCAAAATATGCCTCCACAGCGGCCTTATCCTTCCGCTTGATGCCCTGCTTCTTCATTTCCAAGCGGTCTTCCTTGCTGATCTTGCCATTCAAGGCCGACTTCATCTTCGCATTGCCCTCACGGAGCTTGTTGAAGAACTTGACGATGCAGAACAGAACCAAGGCAACCAACAGGAAGTTGATCACAGCATTGATAAATGCGCCCCAGTCGATGTAGATGGACTTGGTCAGATCGTGTACGTAGTTGCCGGCCTCATCCAGAATAAATTCGCCTGCCTCGTTGGTCTGGAATTTTTCCACCAGGAAGGTGTAAATCTTGCTGAGAGAATCCGCACCAAAGATCTTGGCCAACAAGGCGTTGATCAAAGGCTTGAGAATGTTATTGCTCAACGCATTGACAATGGCAGTAAAGGAACTACCGACGATAACACCAACGGCCATATCCAGCACGTTGCCGCGTGTAATGAATTTTTTGAATTCCGCAAAAAACTGTTTCATGTTATACTCCTTTTTTCAGGTCTGATCGGGCAAAAGCTCGTCCAACGCTCATTATAACACTTTTTTTGACAAAAAGCAAGGACTTCCTTGCTTTTTTTCCAAAAGACTTCTCGCCAAAAAAAGAAAAAGGCACCTTGCGTTCCAAAGAAAGCAAGGTGCCTGCATTGTTATCGATTCAGAATCAGCTTGGTCAGCTCAACAGGCTCTACGATGGTGCCGTTTCTGTAGACACGCATATTGCCCGAGGCGATCTCGTCAATGAGAACCACCTGTCCGTTGTTGTAGCCAAACTCAAACTTGATATCCCACAGATCCAATCCGATGGACTTGAGGTCATCTGCTACGATCTTGGTGATCTTGAGGGTCTGCTCCTTCATGCTCTCAAACATGGCGGGAGTCATGACACCCAAAGCGGCCAAGCCCTCTCCGGTGACCAGCGGGTCCCCCTTGGCATCGTTCTTAAAGGTGCACTCTACGTATCCACCCTCCAGAGGCGTTCCGTCTTTGATGTACTCACCGTATCTGCGAACAAAGCTGCCCGTTGCCACCAAGCGGCAAATCACCTCCAGACCGTTTCCGCCCTGCGCCTTGCCCAAGCAATCGGCCGGAAGCACCTCCATGGTTGCCTCATCCACGTTTGCGCTGACATAGTGGGTCTTGATGCCCGCCTGCTTCAGCAACTCAAAATAATAAACGGAGGTCTCCAGATTGGCTCTTCCAATGCCCTCAATGGTCAATCCAACGCTATTCTCGCCGGGATCAAACACACCGTCCTTGCCGGTGCAGTCATCCTTAAACTTCAACAGCACGTTGCCGTTCTCCAACTGGTAAACGTCCTTCGTTTTTCCCCGATACAATTGTTTCATGTTCCAATTCCCCTTACATGTAAAAAAGTTTACGCTCTATTTTACCACTAAATGATCCGAATTACAAGAGCTTTTTTTGATTTTTTGACAGAAAATTACTTTTTTCTCACCAAGATCAGCGTCTCATAGGGCTTGAGCACAATCTGACCGGATACCGGGCACCCGTCCTCCGCCGTCGTCCAAGACCATGCGGTCTCGGTGGTCTGCTCGGTCACGTTGAAATTCTGCAAAAATACATAGACCTTCTCGCCGTCGGTACGGGAATGTGCCGTCACACCGGCAGGCAACGGGCCGTCAAAATCCGATCGAATCCCGGTCTGGCACAACAATCGCTCAATCATGGCATCGGAAAAAGCGCCCGTATCACGGAAGGCTACGTAATATGCCTTACCCTTGCCGTAGGAATGGACGGTAGCCGCCGGCTCTCCTGCGTAGAAATCACTGGTATAGGTGGCCAATACCTGTGCCCCCTCGGGATGAATCCGCTCGCAATAATCCACAGCCTCATACACCACACCATCTGCCTGTACGGTATTGCTTTCCTCGGGATACAGCGTATCGATCTCTTCGTTCCAAATCCCGAAGACCTCACGCAGACCCGCACCGGGGAAGCCGCCCAAATAGCAAAGATCGTTCTCGTTGACCATTCCCGTCATGTAGGTGCACATCAGAGTACCACCCTCTCTGACGTAATCGGCCAGCTTCTTGCCCAGCTCCTCGCTGACCAGATACAGCATGGGGGCCAAAATCAGATCGTATCCCGAAAAATCGTCCTCACGGGAAATGATATCCACGTTCACGCCCCGTCTCCAAAGCGGCCCGTAGTTGTGCTTGACGATGGTGCTGTAATATTTTTTGTCATCCTTTTGGAAGCCTCTTGCATCCTCGATGGCCCAACGGTTATCCCATTCGTACAGAATGGCCACTCGGCTTTCGGTCTGTGTACCGACAATCGCATCCAGTTTTTTCAGCCTTGCTCCCAATGCAGACACCTCACGGAATACACGGGTGTTTTCGTTCCCCACGTGATCTACCACGGCTCCATGGAATTTTTCGCTGCTTCCCCTGCTTTTACGCCATTGAAAATACTGAACGGTATCCGCTCCGTGTGCCACCGCATGGAGCGAGGACAGCTCGTGCATTCCGGGACGCTTCAGCTTATTGTAGGATTGCCAGTTGACGTGACTGGGGGTGCTCTCCATCAGCATAAAGGGACGCTTGAGCATACTGCGCTCCAAATCGTGGTAGAGAGACATCTCCAAGCCGAGCTTGGCATCCTTCTCGGTTCCTCTCCACTGCGGATACAAATCGTTTGCGATCACATCCAATTCTTTGGCCAACACACGGTAGTCCAATCCATGATAAAAGCCCATCATATTGGTGGTCACGGGCACGGTAGAAAACTCCCGTACCGCACGGATCTCTTCCCGCATAAAATCAGTGGTCTGATGGGTCACAAACCGCTTCCAATCCAAGGTCAGACCGTGGGTACAGGTCTCTCCCAGCTTGGAGGGGGGATCGATTTGATCAAAGCTTGTGTAAGTGTGTGCCCAAAAGGCGGTCCACCATTGCTTGTTCAACGCCTCAATGGTACCGTATTTCTCACGGAGCCACTCACGGAACGCCGCACAGCACAGCTCGCAGTGGCATTGGCCGCCGTATTCGTTGGAAATGTGCCATACCAGAACGGCGGGATGATTGCCGTATCGGCGAGACAACTCACGGTTGATGGCACGCACCTTCTCACGGTAAACGGGAGAGGTGTAGCAGTGATTGTGTCGGCCGCCGTGGGTGTTGACCGAGTGATCGGCATTGGTGCGAAGCACCTCGGGGTATCGTTTGCTCAGCCAAGCAGGACGTGCGCCGCTGGGCGTAGCCAGTACGATTCGACCGCCTGCGGCATATACGTCCTCAATGGTTTTGTCCAAGAAAGAAAAATCGTACTTTCCCTCCTCGGGCTCCAACGCCGCCCACGCAAAAATACCAACCGACATGGCGTTGCAGTTGGCCAATTGCATCAATCGCATATCTTCACGGAGAACCTCGGGAGAATCCTGCCATTGATCGGGATTGTAGTCCCCGCCATGGAGAAAGTGCGGGAATCTTGAATTGATATACTTTTTTTCGTTCATTGCGAGCTCCTTTCGAGTGCTGTTGATTCGCTTTTATCATATCACAACGCACCCAAAAAGTCAACAGATTTGCGATTCCGATCGCCTTTTGACGCAAAAGTTTTCATAAAAAAAAGAAAAAGCCAAGCAAAAAATGCTTGACAAACCAAAATGGATGTGCTATAATGACAAGGCATCAAGAGGAGGCGTAGCTCAGTTGGTTAGAGCGCACGGTTCACATCCGTGAGGTCAAGGGTTCGAGCCCCCTCGTCTCCACCACAAGGTGCTAACCGAAAGGTTGGCACCTTTTTTGTTTGGATTTTGAACAAAAAGGTGATACCGTTTTTGGGCAATTTGCCGTGCGGTATTATTTTTTTGACGTTTTTTTACAATATAATTTATTATATTGTGCCTAAAATCGTGCCGATTACTTTCTCGCTCTTTTTTCTTGATTCTCTTTCTTACGACATCATTATACACCCTTTTTTTATAAAAATCAATACCTTTTTACAAAAAAAATTATTTTTTTTACAATTTAACACCGATACGGTTTTAGGAGAATGACGTTTTTTGACAGATGCATGTTTGAATCTATACAATGGTAGGAAAGAGCCGTTTTGGGCAAGAACAATTTCGTACAGGGACGATTGGAAGGCAGACCGTTGGAACATTGAATGGATCCATGATGCGGATGAACGGTATGATCTCCGAGGGGCGCATGGGGGATTCCATGCCCAAAACCGAACGAATCGCCTCTGCGATGCTTGGAAAAACCGAATCATCGATCGTTCCCAATGCCATCAGAAGCTCACCTCGCTCAAATTCAAATAATCTGTCTCACTGTCCAGCCGCATCAGATAGGTCAGTTCCAATTCTGCCGTTCCGTCGGAGGAGATGGTTTCGCCAAGTTCCGCCGTTGCCGACAGCTCGGGTTCAAAATCCACCTGGATATCCTCGGCAGTCGTTTCTTCCAATGGATAGATCAGCTCCGAGCCGGGGAGTGCGACAGCAAAGGCATCGTAATTGTCAAAAGAAATCGGAAAGTAGACATTTCCATCGGATTCGTGGATCGGTGCCGAGAGCAAATAAGCCGCTGCATCCCCCGTGAGAGAAAGTGAGATCCCGAGCTCCAGATCCGAAAGTTCCGGGATCGTAACGTAATAGGACCATGTATCTCCGTTGGGTTCGCACCATGCGGATTCCTCGCCCGTCACCACATAACGCCCTTGCAGATAGCGAAGATACTGCCCCTCCAACAAATCGAAATAGCTCTGCCCCACGCACAAGGGTTGGTAAGCCGTGCGAAACCGCTCCGAGAGGAACAGAGACCCTACGCAGGTAGGCAGGGTATAGGTTTGATCCGCTCCCAAGCTTCGGCTCAGGTCTCCCAGCTTGGTCAGAAGCATGGTGGGAAGCACTTCATCAGGGTTGTCGTAAGCAGGGTTGGGAACGGCAGTTCCCTGTAGGCGGTTGGCCAAGAACAGCTTTCCGTCTGCCGCCGCCTCCAAATTGGTGATCCGTGCCTCGGCCAAAGAGACCGATGCAGAGAGTGCGGAGGCCAACGTACGGGCCTCGGCGGTCACCGCTTTGGCTTCCTCCACCGTTCCCGATGCGGAATCCACCAGCTCCTCGGCCTCGGCGGCAGAACGCCGTGCTTCGGCCGAGGCCGTGACCGCCTCCGTCAGGGTCTCCTTTGCGGTTGCCACTGCTTCCTCGGCCTCTTGGGCGGTCTGTTCTGCCAAGGCCGCCACCTCATCTGCACGGCCTGCGGCCTTCTCTGCTGCCGTTTGGGCTTGAATGACCGCCGCATAAGCGGGGGAGCTGGTCACCGCCGAGCCCCCGGTAGGATCCGCTGCGAGCACAAAAGCAAAATGCGGGGAATAGAGCACCTTGCCCTCTCCGTCCACGATTTGCAACACGGCCTCCCGTTTTCCCGTCCCGGCAGTGACACGGGGTGAGACATCATACTCCAAGCGTCCCGGGCAGGCTCCCGCCTCGGTATAGAGGGTGACGGGATCCATCACCTCTCCCTCCGGCAGATACAGCATGGCGTAAAACCCCTCTGACGGAATCATCGGCGTCCCCCCGTTGCACAGGGCAAAACGAAGTCTGTGAATGCCTGCATCGTTTTGAGTCAGCGGCACTGTGGCTTGTATCCCCTGTCGGGATACATCCAAGGTCAGTTCATGTGTAATCTTCATGGTTTCTCCTTTTTCTTTTTTATGTTTGAGTGGCAAGTCTTTGGTTTGTGTGTCGATGGCAGTGTTCGTTTGGAACGGGACGTTACGGGTGTCGAGTCCTACCGCTTTCCATTGCCCCCGTTTTGTGTCATCATACTTGCTTCGCAAGAGGAGCGAGCCGCCTGCGGCGAGTCGAAGTTTTGTTGAGGGAGCGAAGCGAGCCGATACAAAACCGAGAAACCCATCGTGTTCCGACGGGTTTCTCCTTCAGAAGAAAGCAAAGCGGCTTTGCCAATCAATGGATCGGAAGCACCCCCCTTTTGTGTGCAGTTCTTTGGAGGTTTGGAAACGCAATGTTTGCGTAGCAAACTTGCCCCGAAGCGAAGCGGAGGATGTCTTATCAAGAAAGGTTCCAAAAACCGCCTCCCCGCATCTCTCGCCTACGACGAAAACAGATGAGCAAAATCCTCATACAGGGGGATGGAATCCAAAGTTCCCTCTCGGAAGCCCTCCCAAGCGTCGGCCCAAAATCCGTTTTCGCTATCCGCAAAGCCTTCTCGGCTCCAGGTACAGAGGAAGTTCCAGCATGCATCCAAATCTCGCAATATGTTTCGGATGGGAAGTCCCAACAAATTGCCGATGGAGCCCACGAAATCCGCAATGGTCTTGTAGGTAGGCTGATCCAAGTTTTTGAGGAAGCGTTTGCTGCTTTGGATCAAATCGGCTATGAGGCTCAAATCACTCCGCTCCACGTCGTAGCCCTGCAACAGGGAGTACACGTCCCGAAGAATCGGCAGGTAGGTCATGGGGTTGAGGCTGTTCCAAACCTCCACTGTAAAAGCGTAGACGTATTTTTCCGTCAGCGTCTCGTCCTCGTCGTCATCCCGTGAGGCATACACGGCGGCCTTGACAAGGGAATTGACCAAAATGGAAGACAGACAGGAGGCTGTGATTTGAAGCAGCCGCTTCCCTGCTCCTCGCTCCCTTCTTCTCCATTGCAACAGAGCATGATCCATCATATTGATCGTCACCGTGGGCTCTGACAGGAAGGAGGTGGCCATCATCAGCAGATCGTTGGAGCTTCTCATCATGGCATTTCGAGAGGTGATCGAATCAAACACTTGGGTCAAACGGATGATCTCGGTAAACCGTTCCCGACAGGCAGCCACATATTCTGCACTGCCCCGTTCCCACGGACCGGTAGCGGCAGTCTCGTTGCGGACGGCATAATAAATCAGTGCCCACGTCTTTTCATCACACAGAGCCGCCATACGGGTCATCCGTTCGTTGCGGTAATCCTCATCGTTCCAAAAGCCCGAAATCTTCTCCGAAAGGCCATGGTAGCTTCGACGGGTGATGTAATGCTCTTCCTTGATTCCCATTCCCAGATCCACTCCGCCCATATCCTTGAGCACACAGATGGGAAGCTCCGCTAACATCTCTTTCCAGGTTGGCATGGCCTGTCCGGGCATGAGCCATTTGGGGTCGATCAAAGCAAAGGCTCGTATCAAGGAGGTCGGCTGTTGCAGAATGACCGAGATCGACATCATGGTTTTGGCACGCTTAAATAGGGTGAGCCGCCGACGGAAAGCGGTGCTGTTCGGATCAAAGCGAACGCCCTGATTGAGCTGATTCAACAACTCCTGAATATACGAAACGGCGTGATCTCCGTACACCTGCCGAATGGAATTTTGCAACGATTGATGGAAGGAGGCGGCTGCGAGGGCCTTGCCGCTTCCCTCTACACTCGCTCTTGCGGAGTTGACCTCAAGGCGGTGGCCAAACACCTTGGAAAAGGTCTCCAAGGGCAATACCAAAGAATGATATTGAGACATTTGAGCAACGTGATGGGCCCAAGTCTCGGTAAAACTGCTCAATAAAATCGCATTGTTGCTTCCCTTGGTGACCGAACGGGTAAAGGAGGCATTTTTCAGGCGGAACACCGCAAAGCTGTCTGTTTGCTCTGCCTCGAAAAGCTTTACCGTACGAAGGGGAAAATAGTGGGTCTCGGTAAACTGGTCAATGCCATACAGAGTTCGTGAAACCGAGTTTCCTTTCTCTGCCATGGTCGTGGACAGATAATCTTGAAGCCGATCCACAAACAGCCTTGCCCTCGGCTCCAGCCGATCCATTTGGGCAAGAATGTCTCGGAGCAGCTCCTCCGACAAGGTGTAGATCCTTCCTTTTTTGTGATTGGGAAGCTCGTGAACCCTGCGGAAAGGCCCTACTTGCTGCGTCTCCGTCTCGGGTAGGCAAATGCCTTCTCCCAACAGGTGGGACAAGGATTGCTCTCGCTTGGAGTGGGCATATATCGCCATCATACACTCCAAGTCCAGTTGAAATTTCTCTCCGTCGGCGGATAGAAAGGAAGCCTTTTGGGTCTGATCCCAAGTGGAATAGGCAAACTCCTCCGACACCTTCTCAAAGAGCGTTTGCGCCTCTCGGACATCCACCGCCTCCTGCTCCTCACCCCGTTCAATGGAATGCCATAACTCATTGAGGGTTTGGGAGCCGATGGTCAAAAACAGATAATCAGGCTTCATGGTGCTGTAATGGAAGCTCTTCAGGCCTCTGACCGCCATGGAATCCCCCTCCCGCTCGTCACCGTTTCGTTTCCGCTTTGGGAGCTTTTCGTAGCCCCTCACCTGTGCAACACAGTTGGCAGACAGCTCCCGAACGGTTTGCTCGGTCTTCAGGGAAAAGGCCTTGTCGGCATTGCGGATCAGGGTTTGCACCATCCGATACATCCGATACACCGATTCCAGTTGGGAATAGGTCATGCTGCGGAGGGGCACGTTGCCCACCTCCTTCCGAACCTCCTCGATGATGTCGTCCAAATCCTTGTCATAGGAATGGCGAAGTCCCTCTGACGAGGCATCGCTTCCAAAGGAGGCGTAGGCCTGATGGAGCACATCCAACCGACGATCCATGTTTTCTCCCTGCCGCCGCACCGTTTCGTAACGGTGCAACAGATTCTCGTACCGGCGGGGCTGCTTCTCCCGATCGGTGGCATCCAGCTCTTCTTGGAGCTTGGCCAGTCTGGCCTCGGCATCCACTGTATCCCGATTGATGGCCTTGAGGGCTTGTATCACGGAATCCTGCAAATCCAGTTGGATATGCTTTTCTCGGGTTCCGTGCAGCAATAGCTGATCCAGCTCGCGAATGGCTCGCAGAACCTTTCGCCGCATTTGGGTGCGGTTTCTGCCCTCTCGGATCTCTGTTGCTTGATCCTGCTTGGCCTGTTGAATGGCCAGCGAATGCTCTTTTTGCAGAGCTCGTACGACCTTACCCAGCTGTTTGGCCTCCATCGCAAACATCCGCCGTTTGATTTCTTCCACCCATCGTTGGGTTTTGTTGCGAGTTTCGTTCAGCCGATCCATCTCCGCTCTCGTGTTCCTTGTCATCGGCTGCTCCCGGAGGGCTTCGAGCTTCGCATCCGAGCGGACGATGCTTTCCGTTTCTTGATCCAAACGGTGCTGTAGCTTCTGATAAGCCGCCAATTCGGTTGCATATTGCTCGTACCCTGACAGCTTTTCATGGTTTGCAAAAAGCTCTCGCAGAACCTCGTTTGCTTCCGGTGTGTCGGTTTTGCGGCGTTGGTAGCGGACGCTTGACGCAGATTCGTCTTCAGAAGCCATCTTTTCAAAATGGGAACGCAGCTCTCTTTTTTGTGCCTCTGTTAAGAAAGCTTTTGGAAAATATTTGGTGAAGTTTGTATGTTTAGGGTTGACTTTTTGCATCAAATCGGATATACTAATGGTGACAGAGCGAGAGTTTTGGGCAACGCCGTTTTCGGTAGTCCCTTGCTTAGAGACCTCTGTCATTTTTATTCCATCCAATGAAACGGCTACATACAAAGAATTGGCTTTATCGGCAAACTCTTTGATCTCCAGCTTCACGGGAATGATCCATTCCCCGTCTTGAAACGCACTGATCAAAACGTAGGCATGTTTCAATGTGATGTCCGGCTTGTAGTCCTCCCTCTTGTGTACCTCAATCCCGATTGCTGCGTGAATGACTTGATCAAAAACAGAAAACATCTTTGCAAATTGTTCGAATCGATATTTTTGCTTACCATAGCTTTCACGGAAATTATTGTTTGAAAACTCAAACGAAAGATCGATATCCTCGTTTTTGTAATCCTTGAATACGCCAAATTCTAATGCAATTTTTTGTATCAGTTTTCTTTTTTCAGAGCCAAAATAACGATTGATCTCTTCCCATGAGGAAATATGGCTTGGCAAGCCCCTCACCGTAGGAATGTTTGTCAAGTACTTTTGAGACAGGATGGCGGCACGTTCGCTGTCACTCATCCCCTTTGCAATCTTGACGGAAAGAAGATCTGTTGTGGGAATGACAACATGATGCCCCACGGCAGACCGCTGCGCCGCCGTCAGCAACTCCTGCGGAAAATATTTTGTAAAACTTGTGTCCTCGGGGTTGATTTTTCGAGCATAATCTGCTATACTAATTTCAGACGGGGGAGAGTATTGTCGGGCAACGTCTTTCGAGACGTCCTCTTGCTTAACGATCCCGTCTTTTTGTATTCTCTCCAGCGCAATGGCGACGTGGAGAGTATTTTTTTTGTCCGAAAATTCCTTGACCTCCAGCTTGACGGGAATGACCGCATCGCCATCCGTAAACGCACCGGCAAGCACGTACACGTTTTTCAGCGAAGAATCCACCTTGTAGCCCCCCGCATTTCGGTTGTGAATTTCCACTCAAACCGCCCCGTCGATGACACGATCGAAGCAGGTCAGCAGCTTCATCAAGCGCACATAGTGGTCTCGTTGCATGCTGACACTTTCCCGCATATTTTCTTTTGAAAAGAAAACATCAAGCCCGATATCGGAAATATGATAGGAGCGATAGACCGAAAGCAATGCTCCGATATCCTTGAACCGTCTTACCCTGTCGCCGTATGTTGCGGATTCGAGATTTCCTTCGGAAAGCCCCAAGCTTTGCAAAGCGGCGTTCTTTTGCACCGGATCGGCGTGTGCCGATAAGGATAATGTGCGCCGTCTCAAAACGGCACACCGCTCTTCCGTCGACATCCCCTTTGTGATCTTGTGGGATTCACGCTCGGCCACCAAAGAGCTTTGACGGGCTTGACGGCGGAGATCGGGATTGCTTCCGTCAAAGGTGCCCACGTTGTCCGTTGCGGATTTGATCTGTGTCGGAGAAAAGACCGTCACCGAGCCTCGACCGCTGCGCCCCATTCTGACGTACCAGCCGTCGTACCCCTGCTCCCTCAAGTGCTCCGCTTGCTCGGCAGGATCGGTCAACTGATAAAACGACCGGGACTGCCGATTGTAATTGGCCAGTTTTTGCCCCGTAACGTACACCGCCTGCACCTCCGTGCCATGAGCCCATGCGTCCGACGGGTGTTCCCACAGGGTGATACCGCCGTCTCTGCGGGTAAGCTCGGTCTCGGTGCCATAGAACACCTTGGGCGTTCCGTCCTCGCCCAACAAAATG
>JAFTRT010000011.1 GCA_017462145.1 Clostridia bacterium | reverse complement strand
TCATCCACCGCGATCGAGGTCCCACTTCTCCCACTGGAGAAGGCTTCCATACGGTGCGAACATTCGAAACAGAGTGTGAAAGGAACAGAGAGTGGGAACAGAGAGTGAAAGAACAGAGAGTGAAAGAAACAGATTTTTGCTTCGTTTCCCAAATAAAAAGAAACCCGATCGGTTAGCACAGCCCATCTTCGATGGGCTTGTGCAGTGTCCGACGGGTTTCTCCTTTAGAAGAAAGCGAAGCGGTTTTGCAGACCAATGGATCGAAAGCAAAAACCTTTTTTTGTGAAGTTCTTTGGAGGTTTGGAACCTTTCTTTCAAGAAAGGTTCCAAAAAAATCGCATCCCTCGCATCCTCTCAATAATCGGGAGTGATGTGGATGGTGTAAAGGGTGCCCATGGCTTCTTCCACCAAGGCGTTGAAATCCAGTTTGTTTTCCTGTACCAGCACCTTTGCAAGCTCGGGTTTGGTACGGGGATGCTTCGGTGTAAAGACGGTACAGCAATCTTCATAGGGCTGAATGGAGGTCTCAAAGGTGTCGATTTTTCGTGCGATTTGCACGATTTCCTCTTTATCCATTCCGATACAGGGGCGGAACACGGGGAGTGTTACGGCGGCATCGGTCACGCCCAAGGCCTGCATGGTCTGGGATGCCACCTGCCCCAAGCTTTCGCCCGTAATGAGTGCGGAGCACTTTTTGATTTCTGCCACTCGCTGGGCAATGGTCATCATATAGCGGCGGAGCAGGAGGGTGAAATAATCCTCGTCACAATGCTTGACCAATTCTTCCTGAATATGGGTCAGGGAGACGATATGGACATAAATATCTCCAGAATATTCGGAAACGATCTTGGCCAGATCCAATACCTTTTCTCTGGCTCGCTCACTGGTATAGGGGAAGGATTCAAAGTGAAGGGCCTCCAACGTGACGCCGCGCTCGGCCATCATGTAGCCTGCCACGGGAGAATCAATTCCTCCCGACAGGAGCAAAAGCCCCCGCCCATTGGTTCCGATGGGCATACCGCCTGCACCCTTGAACTGTCCTGCGGAAACGTATGCGCCGTATTCCCGCACCTCTACCTTGACCACGACGTCGGGATTGTGTACGTCCACTCGAATGGAGGGCACGGTGTCCAAGATCACACCGCCGATCTCACGGGAAAGCTCCATGGAATCCAGGGGGAAGGTTTTATCCGATCGCTTGGCCTCTACCTTAAAGGTCTTTTTCCCCTGCAAGAAAGAGGGAATATAAGCGGCGGCAACACGGGAAATATCTTCTATGTTTTTTTCGCAGACGGCGGCACGGGCAATGGCTACGATGCCAAAGACCTTCGAGGCGGCACGGAACATACCGTCCATGTCGGCGTCCTCGTCACAGGGCTCTATGTAGATGGTGCTTTGGGCCCGATAGACGTCAAAGGAGCCATAGGCGGCTGCCCGTTTTTTCATCTCCCGGCAGAGCATGTCCTCAAAGTATTTGCGGTTGGCACCCTTGAGGACGATCTCGCCGTATTTGCACAGTAAAATTTCTTTCATCTTGTTTTCCTGTCAATTGCAATAATAGTTGGGGAAGAGTGCTTCCCACACCTTGCGACATCCCAAGGTGTCGGCAATGGAGGAATGGGCAATGCCCTCCCATTCGATCTCAAAGCAAGCCATGGCATCGGTGAGGGATGCGTGCTTGACGTCGGGGCGAAGCTCGTGGGTGTAGCGGACAAATTCGTTGGCACAGCAACGGATCTTTTGGTGGAGTGCTTCCTGCTCCTCCTCGGTTTCGTAGATCTTTTTGATGTGGCTGTAGTCGGTAGAGACACCGTAGGCGATGATGTTTTCCGCCTCGCCGAACATCCGCTTGATCTCGGGGGTCAGCTCAGCCAGAGTGGGTGCCTCAACTACCATGGCAGGGGTAATGCCATGGATCTTTTCGGTCTGCTTCCATTTGGTCTTGCGAACCGGCTTGACCAGCGTATCCATCAGCAGAGATCCAAAGCCATCCACCACGGTGATGGAGAGAATCTCGTCGTGATCGTAAAAGCCTGTCAGCTCCAGATCGAAGAACAGGACACGGGCACGGTCCATCTCATAGGAAGCATTGCGGTGCTCGTTGCCCTCTCGGCGACGGATCTCCATGTCGGCCTCGTAACAGGCACGGCAGAGCTTTTTCTGATAGCGAACGTCCTTTCCGCAACGGGCACAGGGCTGGGGAAGCCGCTTGGCCGTTGCCTTGGAGTAGAAGAAAAGCACGCTCTTGTCGGCTTTGTAAGTAAAGGCTACGGGCTCTTCCAGAGGCTCATAGTGCATCTTTTCCAACCGCTCCGCCGTATAGTATTTGTTGGCGGCGGCATTTTTTACGCTCATGCGTTCAATGATCGTTCCGCTGGGAAGCGTCATGGTCTCCTTGCGGGAGCGAGGAAAATACCATTGCTCGGGAGGGGCTTCCACCACGCGGGCAGGATCAAAATAGTAGATCATGCTGCCATCCGGGGCTACGTCGTAAGCAACGGGCTCGCCCGCAGGCATCAAATGCATTTTGGACAGGGCGTTGCGGGTCAGAAATTTCTTTTTTGCTGCCTCGGCGCTTGGGATCTGGGGGATGGTTGCGCCGGAGCGGAGCTTCATTTCGTTCATTTCGGAGCTTCCTTTTTCTATGTAATATGACCGGATCAGACGATTTGGGATCGTCTTGCTTCCTGTCTTGAAATGTTCACACCCTATTATTATAGCACAGAACCGTTCCTCTGTCAAGTTTTTGGCATCGTTCTCTCTTCTTTTCCATCAAAAAAATCCCCCGATCAATGCCTTGCGGCATTGATCGAGGAACTTTGATCTATCGGATTCGATTACTTGTTCAAGCACTTTTTGCTGTCTGCCAAAAGGGTGATAAACAGACCGCCCTGAACCGTACGGTTCTTGAAGCCCATGTGACGACCCCATCTGTTCAGGCTACCCTTAATGAGGCCGGTATCGGTATAATACCAGTCGGTGAAGGGATAACGAGTGGTGCTTTCACGCAGGAAGGTGGCAACGGGAGCGATGAGCGCCTTTCTCTTTTCCACGTCCTCGGTGAGAACGGTGGTCCACAGGATCCAGTCGGACTTGGTGTAAGAGGAACGGGAATCCAGCGGCACGCCGTAGCGGTTGTTCAGCGAAATGTAACGATCGACCTCCTTCTCACGAACGTCGGCATCGAACAGGCCGGAGCCGAAGAGCACGTCGAAAGCCATGTTGTACTTCAAGCTGAAGGTCTCGTTGGCATCGCCGTCGAAGACCAGAGGCGTCTTTTCACCGTCGAAGCACATCTGCTTCCACTGCGTTGCATAATCCTTTGCGATGGCATGGTACTTCTGGCCAACTTCGGCAAAGCCCAGCTTGTCGGCAATGATGGCATACGCCTCAATACCAACGATGGCCTTGACGGACAGGTTGATGTTCTTGTCCAGGTGACCTGCAAAGTCGTCGGTGCAGAGCTGGTTGCCGGGCATCAGACCGTACTTCACCAGATACTCCACCCACTGAGACAGCAGATCCCAGTTGTCCTTTGCCATCTTCTCCTTGCCGTCGGCCAAGAGAGCGGCGGCTACCATGATGAGCATATTGCCGCACTCTTCTACGGGCATCTGCTTATCGAAGAGATAAAGCTCGTGGTTGGCAGGGAAGGTGTACCACATGGGGTAGGTGTAGGGCATATTGGGGTCGGTGGCTGCCTGAGGAGCAATGCCGCCGTCCACGCAAGCGATCTCGGGCTGGGAGCGTCTGTAGCGTACGCCATAGACCTGTCCGCAGCAGTAGGGGTAAGTTCCTACGTCGTGGGGAGCAAAGTCATAGGTCCAAACGGGCATACGGGCGAACTTGAAGATGGGCTCGCACATGGCTCTGACCAGAGCGGGATTGAAGAGCAGGAACAGGGGGATGGAGGGGTAGCTGACGTCCACGGTGCCGATACAGCCGTTGGAGTGAGACTCCTTGGAGAGGAAGAGCAGATTGCCCTTGCGATCCATCACCAGCTTGTGTGCGCCCACTGCCTGACGGAGACCGCCGTAGAGAACCAGCAGATAGTCCTCACCGTAGGGCTTGGCCATCTTCTTCAGCTTGCGGTCAAAGGCCTCACACTTGGCAAAGACTTTGTCGGCGGTAGCGATGGAGCTTTCGATTGCCTCGACGATATTCTTGCCGGTCTTATCGAAATAGTAGCCGTTGAGCCACTGGCCAAAGTAGAAGATGGCACAGGTATCGTCAAAGGCTACGGTCATCATACCGCTCTGTGCCTCGGTCAGAGTCTCGTAGGTGTCAGCCGCAACCAGCACCTTTCTCTGCTCCATGTTGTATTCGTATGCCAGGGGAGCACCCTTGCGGAATTTGCGCAGAGTTGCCTCGCTTGCGCAGTAGGCATTCTGTGCAGTCAGGTAGTAGTAGCCCCACTCCGCAGAGGAGTCGTCGTAAGACTGGGACATCACCAACTGCTTCTTGTTGCCAAACCATGCGGCCTGGGTTCCGTCGGACAGGATGTGACGGCCGCCTCTGACGGGCATCGAAGTATTATCGTAGCAAAGCTCCTGATCCATGAACAGAACAACATTGACGTCCTTCAGCTCGGTCTTGGGCTTGACGGTATAGCGGAAGTAGCAAACGGGGCAGGAGAGCAGCTCCGGATCATCGGGGTTCAAGGGAGAGGTAAAGACCACATCCAGATCGAAATCGGGGCAGGTGAAGCCGTATTTGGTGTCAAATGCGGTGAGATCCACGTAGGTCTGCTCCATGTCGATGGCACCGTCGTTCAGGCCCATAAAGGAATAGACCTTTCCGTTTGCGGACACCAAGCCGAACATCTTCTTGGATTTGCCCGTCCAGAACATGGTGTCAGCCTTGTTCAGACGGTCTGCACCGGACCAGATGGAGAAGAAGGGATCCTTCACGAACAGAGGATAAGCGGGGAGCAACTGTCCCTCTTTCTTCTTGGAATTGAATTTCAGCATAGTAGCCTCCAATGTATTTATTTGCGCCGAGCCAACCGACACGGCAATTTGGACAGGGGATTGAAACCATATAAAGTTTACCATTTTGCCCCCTTTTTGTCAAGAGAAAACCGCCATTTCTTCGCAAATAAATCCGAAAGGAAGAAAAAAATGGGAGGAAGGGAAGCCGAGGGGGTGGAAAATGCAAAAACACTTGACTTTTTTTTGCAAATGTGGTACAATGCGTTTATGCGGGTGTGGCGGAATTGGCAGACGCATAAGATTTAGGATCTTACGCCCCCGGCGTGCAGGTTCAAGTCCTGTCACCCGCACCAAAATCAAAAGGACGGCAAACGCCGTCCTTTTGATTTTGGTGCAGAAGACAAGCTCGCAGAGCGTGCTCGCCGCCGAGAAAAAGCCGGGAGAACCGTCGAGGATACCGGTTCCTACCGATCTTGAGAGAGCAAACAGCGTGTGTTCACAACTTGAATTTGGTGAAAAGAATGAGTAAAAAACAAACGATTCACCATTTGACCAAATCCAATTTGCACCTAACAATCCCCCGACAAACGTCAAAAATCTGTCGGGGGATTTCTTATGAATCTTCGCCTGGATGATCTTTTTTGGTTTCATTTTGAGGATCGGATCTTTTTTGGTTCAAAAACTCGTCGATATGATCTTTCCGATTTCCACTTTTTGAAAGTGCATCCTGAAACGCTTGAAAATCAGGATTATCGCTTTCTGTCAGAAACGCTTGACGAATTTGAAATTGCTCGATCAAAGAAAGAACAACGTCTGCGACCAGAAGAACCAATCCTATATAGAGACAGGGGCGAATCCATATTCCTACCATCAGTAAAATAACACCGGGAATCAAGAGCCAAAAGAAATGAAACAAAATGTTTGTGATCAAGCCGATCAGGAATAAGCTTGTCGGATATTTTCTGTTGTTCATCATGAAACCTCCTTTTATGGTCGGGGTCACCTTTGTATCACGGTTGGGCAAAACGAACGCTCCTTTTCCCCTTTATAAAAGCGTTTCGGCCACGGCAGAGCAATAGTCGATCACCTTTTTCATGGACGGGGAGACCCATTTGTTTTTATGATAGATCAGCTGACACCAGACCTCAACGGAAAGATCTTCTGCCTCTATATAGCGGATTTTACCCTCACGATGGCTGTTTCGTGTCACGTATTCCGGCAAAAAGGAGATTCCGCCGCCAAGCTCCACCAGCTCCAATAAAAGCTGTGTATTGCCCATTTCCACAATGGGAGCCACGGTCAGATTTCGCTCTGCCAATGCCTCATCCAACAATCTGCGGTAGCTCAACCCCTTTTCCGACAGAAACAGCGGATATTGGGACAGCTCCTCCGGACGGATGTGCTCACGGCGGCACAGCTTGGAATCCCGAGCAACCACAAAGTGGGCGGCTTCCTTTTTTTCAAAGGCCACCACGTGCTCGCTGTTCACCTCCCGTCGGTCTACCCGAAAGATCAGGTCTACGTCGTTCTGGTTCAGCATTTCCAGCATACGGTCACTCTCTGCCTCCAAGATTTTGACCGGCACGTCGGGGAACGTCCTGTAAAAGGTCAGATAGGTAGCACCCATCATGATGCTGCAGACCGAGGGTGCCATGGCAAAGCGAACCGGCTCCCGGGAAGCGGCCGGATCCGACGAGGCGGCTTGCACCTCATCCACCAAATTCAAAATTTTATGGGCTCGTTCCAACAGGGCACGCCCCGTATCGGTCAGGGTGACCGAGTGGTGGAAGCGATCGAACAGCTGGGTGTTGAGTTCGGTTTCCAGTTGCTTGATCTGAGAGGAAACCGTGGATTGGGTGTAGTTCAGAGCTTCGGCGGCTTTGGTAAAGCTGCTTCGCTCCGCCACCTGAAGAAAGGTTTTCAGGCATCGAATCTCCATCTTGACTCACTCCTTTCGGTGATGCCTCTATTATACCATGCACGATCAAAAAAATCAATAGATATGATCAAATCTATCGATTTGACAAATGAACGAGAATTGAGTACAATAGGGAGGGTTTTAGTACCTTATTTCATCATGGACACGGAGAACATAACATGCCGGAAATCAAATTTTACAAGCGCGATCCCATCCCGATGGAAATGCACAAGGTGAAGATCGTGCAAAAACTCAATCTTTTGCCGATTCATCAGCGGTTGGAGCGGATCGAACACGCAGGTTTTAACACCTTCCTGCTTCACAACGGTGATATTTTTATGGATATGCTGACCGACTCGGGCGTCAATGCCATGAGTGACGAAATGCAGGCCGCCATGCTGCGGGCAGACGATGCCTATGCGGGAAGCGAGACCTTCTATCGGATGCAGGACAAGCTGGAGGAGATCTTCGGCATCGGCAATCTGTTGCCCACCCACCAGGGACGGGCTTGCGAGCATATCATCGCCCGTCACTTTATCAAGCCGGGCAATTGCGTGATCATGAATTATCATTTTACCACCTCCAAGGCTCACATCACCCAGTTGGGCGGACGTGTGGAGGAGTTGGTCAAGGATGAGGGTCTGATTGCCAAGAGTACCCTGCCGTTCAAGGGGAATATTGATTTGGATAAGGTCAAAGCGTGCATCGAACGGGAGGGAGCTGACAATATCCCGTACATTCGGATTGAGGCCGGTACCAACCTGATCGGCGGTCAGCCTGTTTCCTATGAGAATATGAAGGCGGTTACCGAGCTGGTCAAATCCTACGGGATTGTGACGGTTTTGGATGCTTCGCTTTTGCAGGACAATCTGTACTTTATCAAGACACGGGAAGCGTCCATGAAGGACAAATCGATCCGCCAGATCACCCGTATGATCGCCGACCTGTTTGACGTGATTTATTTCTCTGCCCGTAAGTTTGGTTTTAGCCGAGGCGGCGGTATTCTCGTTCGCGACGAGGAGCTCTTCCATGCCATGGAGGATTACATCACCCTGTACGAGGGCTTCTTGACCTACGGCGGTATGTCGGTGAAGGAAATGGAGGCCATGATCGTGGGCTTTGAGGAGACCATGGATCTGGATGTGATTTCTCAGGGACCGCAATTTATCAAGCACTGTGTGGATCAGTTGGATGCTTACGGTGTGCCCATGATTACGCCCGGCGGCGGATTGGGTGCCCATATCAACGCCAAGGAGGTTTTGTCGCACATTCCCTCCGAGCAGTATCCCGCAGGTGCCCTGACGGCGGCACTCTATCTTTGCGGCGGTATTCGAGGCATGGAGCGAGGCACCATGTCCGAGGAGCGCAATCCCGATGGAAGCGAGCGGATCGCATCGGTAGAGATGGTTCGTTTGGCGTTCCCCAGACGTGTCTTTACGCTTTCTCAAACCGAATACGTTATCGACCGAGTCAAGTGGCTGTATGATCACCGAGAGCTGGTGGGCGGACTGCGCTTTGTCCACGAGCCCAAGACGCTCCGTTTCTTTACCGGTAAGCTGGAGCCCGTTTCCGATTGGCCCCAGCGGTTGGCAGAGGCGTATGCCGCAGACTTCGGAGAAGATCAGTAAGAAGTTTTCATCGATCCAAAAACTCCCGCACATCGTTTGGATGTGCGGGAGTTTTTTCGGGACGTTGTCAACGTCAATGCTTTTCGGTTGGCTCGTGAGGAAGAACGGAAGGGATCTTGCCCCGGGCACTGGTTTTGCCCTCGGGGCGGATTTCTCCTGCCTTGGTCAAGGCGATTTTGGTCAGCAGAGGGCCGATCAGCTCGTAGATCAGCACGGCAAAGAGGGTGATATTGGCTACCATCGTGCCCGTCTCCCCCAAGGCTTCCTTGGCTTGGATGGCCATGCCAAGGGCTACGCCTGCTTGGGGAAGCAGGGTAATGCCTAAATAGCGGACGATATTGGGCTCGCAGCGAGTGGCTTTGGCACTGAAGGATGCACCGAAGTATTTGCCCAAGGAGCGAGACAGAACATAGATGACACCAATCAGCACGACCCAACCGTTTTGGAACACCCAAAGCTCCAGCTCGGCACCGCTGATGACGAAAAACAGAACGAACAGGGGGGCCGTCCAACGATCCATTCGATCCATCAGCTCCTCGGAAAAATCGCACACGTTGCAGAACACGGTTCCCAGCATCATGCAAGTCAAGAGAGAGGAGAAGCGGACGTGCACCACGCCGCCCAAGGTAAACTCGATCATGGAGAGGGCCACGGTGAGGAACACAAAGGTTACCGACATGGCCAGACGCTTGGAGCGGGAATGGAAGAACCGCTCAAAGAAGGAGAAGAGCAGACCCATGACCAGACCCAACAGCAGGGAGAGCACCACCTCCAAAATGGGCTCCAAGATCATGGACAGGACGTGGATTTCGGGCTGCATCATGGCCTGCGCCACTCCAAAGGAGATGGCAAACAGAACCAGTCCCACAGCGTCATCCAACGCAACGATGGGAAGCAAAATTTTGGTAACGGGGCCCTTGGCCTTATACTGGCGCACCACCATCAGCGTAGCGGCGGGAGCGGTAGCCGAAGCCACGGCACCCAGTACGATGGCGGCAGGGAGAGACAGGATCTTGGGATTGGCAAAATGCAGACCGATGAGGGCGGCATCAACCACAAGGGTGGTAAAGACGGCCTGTGCGATGCCGATGACAGTTGCTTTTTTTCCAATCTCCCTCAACTGAGACATGCGAAATTCGTTTCCGATGGAAAAGGCGATAAAGCCCAGCGCAACTTTGGACAGCAGAGAAAAGGAATGGACGTTATCCATACTGGTAAAGCCGAGACCGCCGATTTGAAGCTGACCCAGTACGTAAGGCCCTACCAGAATTCCCGCAATCAGATAGGCGGTAACAGCAGGGAGCTTGGCCAACTTGGCAAGGCGGGAGAGCATCAAGCCTGCGAACAGAGCCACAGACAAAGTCAATAGGGTTTGCATGATATCCTCCAGAGTGATTATTCCTTGACATTATAGCACCGAGCGACGGTTCTGTCAAGTGCTCCAAGTCTTTTCTTTTCTTACTTTTTTCTGAAAATACTTGTCATTTTCGGGTGGATATGCTATGATAAAGAAAAGGGGCCGAGGCCTCTTGAAATAAGGATCCGAACGAAAAGGAGAAGAGAATGGGAAGAATCATCAAGGTAGGAATCATCGGTTGCGGCGGCATTGCCAACAGCAAGCACATGCCCTCTTTGGCCAAGGTGGCCGATTGTGACATGGTGGCGTTTTGCGATGTGATTGCCGAGCGGGCACAACAGGCGGCGGCCAAATTCGGTGTCGACGGCGCAAAGGTCTATACGGATTACAAGGAGCTGTTGGCGAATGATGAGATCGAGGTGGTGCACGTTTGTACGCCGAACCGCTCTCACAGCTTGATTACCGTAGATGCGCTGGAGGCAGGCAAGCACGTCATGTGTGAAAAGCCCATGGCCATCAATTCCGCAGAGGCAAAGAAAATGCTGGATGCCGCCAATCGGACGGGCAAAAAGCTGACCATCGGCTATCAGAGTCGCTTCCGTCCCAATTCTCAATATTTGAAGGCGGAAGCCGAGGCGGGAACCTTTGGGGATATTTACTATGCCAAGGCAACGGCTATCCGCCGTCGTGCTGTCCCTACGTGGGGTGTCTTTCTCAATGAATATGAGCAGGGCGGAGGACCGTTGATCGATATTGGTACCCATGCACTGGATCTGACCCTGTGGACCATGGATAATTATCGCCCGAAATACTGTGTGGGGACGACCTATCACAAGCTGAATCGGGATACCGATCAGGGCAATATGTGGGGCAATTGGGACCCCGAGCAGTTCAGCGTGGAGGATTCTGCCTTTGGCTTTGTGGTCATGGAAAACGGCGCTACCATCATATTGGAGTCCTCTTGGGCACTCAATACCCTTGACGTGCGAGAGGCGGAGACTTCCGTTTGCGGAACCAAGGGCGGTGCCGATATGATCGGAGGCCTGCGGATCAATGGCGTGCGGAACGGGCGGCAGTTTGTGACCGAGCCCTCTTTCGGTGCAGGCGGCGTGGCCTTTAACAACGGCACAAAGGGCGAGTCGGCCGCCGACATGGAGGAACGGCTCTGGATCGAGGCCGTTCGTGAGGATAAAGAAGTGGTCACCAAGCCCGAACAGGCCTATTGCGTGACCCGTATCCTGGAAGGAATCTACGAGTCCGCTAAAACCGGCCAACCGTTCTATTTTTGAGGTTCCATACGTGGCATAAGGGGGCGTGATTTTTGAGGGGCTTTTCTTTCAAGAAAAGCCCCTCAAAAAATCGCATCCTCATATTTTTAGTCCAACTTTACAAACGCATAGGAACGAGGCTTGGAGAAGGTGGCACGAGCCACACCGTTTTCCACGCTCACGGACACGTCGGCATTGGAGATCAGAACTTGTGCCTTTGCGGTATCCACGGGCAAAGAAATGGTTGCGGTATCACGGTCCGTGACCTCACGGAAGAGCAACAGATAGGCAGGCTTTCCGTTCTCGGACAGATAGAAGCCGCTGATGCTTCGGCCGCAGGGCCGTTCGCCAACGGGCATGACGTCGGCACGGCTGAGGACGGAACGGTGTTCTTTCCACACCTTCATGATCGGCGCCAGCTGACGACGGCGTTCCTCGGAGAGGAATTGCATCTCCATCCAGAACAAGGGATTGGAAAGCATAACGGTAGCGAACAGGTAATCCATCTCATAGAGTGCGGGGGCAAAGGGATCCTTCTCGCCGTAGGATTCCCGATTCAGATCGGGGTTCACCAACTCAAACTGGAAGCGGTTGGTGGGCAGATAACGAGACAGATTCCACAAATTCCGAAGCACCCTGTGGGGGAAGGAATTGGCGGTCTTGGTATAGCGATTTTCCACAAAGATGGTACCGTATTCCCGTCCGCACAGATAATTGAGTCTGGAATAGCGAGTGACGTCCATCTGCACCGACACATCGGGGCCGAAGGAATAGATCTCGGCTAACAGTTCCAGCATTTTATCGGTCTCTTCTTTGCTCTCGGCCTGATACATATCCAGCTTGAAGAAGCGTGCGCCCTCTTCTTCGTAGGCTTTTCGCAGGGCGGCCTTATCCCGCTCCAGCAGGGCAAAGCAATGGTGACTGGAGGGGGCAAACCACATGCCCACTCGGATTCCGTCCTTGGCGGCCTCTTCGGTCAGGGGACGAACACCGTTGGGAAAACGCTCACGGTTCATATCCCAATAAGGGCCGTCAAAGGTGCGGTTTCCGCGCTCGTCTCTTGGATTTTTGAATAAAATATTCCCCGACTGCCAGCCGTCGTCGATCTGGACGATATCCACGCCCATTTCCTTGGCTGCCTCGATCTCCTTTCGGATAAAGGCCTCGCACACACGGTCGGCACTGTTGCAATCCCCCCAGGTATTGGACATGGTCACAAGCTCGGGGCAATGATTGGCATGGCGCAGATAGGCACGGCAAAGAGCCTCGCATTCGCCTCGGCGGCACTCGCCGTACACAACGGGATAGCCCTTGCTGTCCAAGGTGAGCGCACCCGTCTTTCGGGGCATGGAGAGCGTACCGGTGCACCAATCGGGGTTTTCGGAGATCAAAATGAAAGCACGGTCGGATTCCATATCCTCAAAGAAGAACAGCTCGCCCTCCAGCGGCGTCCAAAGACCCAGATCAAAGAGAGCGGTCTCCTGCTCTACGGTCAGCAGATCGGCATAATCGGTAAAAGCCTTCAGCTTCACGCTTTTGATCACCCAATGCTGTTCGGTCAGGGTCATCATGGGAGCTTCTGCTCCCTCCACCATACGGACAACGGGGAGATCCTCCCACATCTGATAATGGCACAGACGGCCGTCCTCCTTGTGGGCGGTGACTTCAAAATAAGGAAGGGAGCGGCTTTGCGGCGTGACGGTGTCGGCAGAGGCCTTGCGGATCCCCTCAAAACGTGTGAAAAAAACAGAGTTGGACAGAGTCAGGCATCCGTTCTCCAAGGTAAAACGGCAAGAAGACTGTTTCATAAAAACCTCCGTATCGGATGGAATGTGGAAGCCGGATTGGCGTGCCGTTGTGAGCACCCTTTCCGCAGTATCCTTATGATATCATATTTTGATGAAGGTTGCAAGCGGAAAAGCCGACATCTTTCTCCCCCGGATGTCCGCTTTGGAGCGGTGAGCGGAAGGACTGTGGCTTTTTGGAGCATTTTTATAAAAAATATGTGCAAAGAAATCGAAAAAATCAATTGACAGAACGGCAAAAATCCTTTATACTGTTGGGTAGGATGAACATTCCGAACAGGATGTTCAAACAGATAAGGAGAAATGATATGAGAGACGTGATCGTGATCGGCGGAGGTGGCAGAGGAAGAACCTATGCTCGCATTGCCGCAGGGCTGAAGGATTCCTTCCGGATCGTGGCGGTGGCAGAGCCCATCGACAACAGACGAAACGAATTTCGTGACCGCTACGGGATCCCCGAGGAGCTGTGCCATCGCTCTTGGGAAGAGCTTTTGAGCCGTCCCAAGTTTGCCGATCTGGTGGTGATCGCCACCATGGATCAAGACCATTTGGCCCCTGCCATGGCGGCCATTGAAAAGGGCTATGATCTTCTGTTGGAAAAGCCCATGGGTGCGACTCCCGAGGAATGCTGTGCGCTGCAACGGGCTGCGACCGAAAAGGGCGTGTTTGTTTTGGTTTGCCACGTGCTTCGGTTTACCCCATTTTTCCGTGCTCTTAAGGCCATCATTGACAGCGGACGGCTGGGACGGATCATCCATATTCAGCACGCAGAGGGTGTGGGACATCTGCACCAAAGCCACAGCTTTGTACGGGGCAACTGGGGCAACAGTGATCGCTCCACTCCGATGATCGTACAAAAAACCTGCCACGACATGGATATTTTGCAGTGGCTTGTGGGAAAGCAGGTCAGCCGTGTGCACAGCTTTGGCTCGTTGACCTACTTCAAAGAGGAGAACGCTCCCCAAGGGGCTCCCGAGCGGTGCATTGACAACTGCCCCCACGCTGATACCTGCTATTACAATGCGGTTCCTCTTTATTATGAGACTTGGCGGACCTCTTCCTTTCTGCGGGCGGCCACCAAGGTGGTCGAGCCTACCGATGCGGATATTGATCGGATGCTTCGCACCTCGGACTACGGACGGTGCGTGTTCCGTTCCGACAACAACGTCGTGGATCATCAGACGGTGAATTTGGAATTTGAGGACGGTGCCACCGTCAGCTTTTCCATGTGTGCCTTTAACAAAGGAGCGAGAGATATCCGTATTATGGGAACAGAGGGAGATCTGGTCGGACACATGGGACAAGATTTCTTTACCTTCTATTCCTTTGCCACGAAGGAATACGAGCAGATTTCCATTGCCGATGCCATTTCCGATGAAACCATTGATGGCGGACACGGCGGTGGAGATACAGGAATTATTTTGGCGCTTCAGCGTTGGTTGGACGGGGATCGGAGCAATCCCTCCATCTGCACGTTGGAGCAGACCGCACGCAACCATCTGATCGCCTATGCGGCAGAGGAATCTCGCTTGCAGGGCAAGGTGGTGGACATGAACGAATATGAGGCTCGCTTAGGCGGCCTGACAAAAGAGGGAGAACCGAAATGACGAGAAATGAGAATTGTGCAAAGTTAGGCGAGGCGTTGGCCGCTTTCTTGGAAACCGAGCCTCTTTCCTGTGCGCCTTACGGAAACGGACATATCAACGATACCTTTTTGGTGACCACACCTCACCGCTACATTCTGCAACGAATGAATCAAGTGGTCTTTCCCAGACCCGACAAAATGATGGAGAACATTCAGGGTGTAACCGAGCATATTCTCAAAAAAGCACGGGAACGGGGCGGAGACTGTGAACGAGCCACGTTGGTGGTCTGTCCCACAAGAGACGGTGCGGTCTGCTTCCAAGACAGCATTGGGCAGTGGTGGCGGATGTATGAGTTTACCGAGAGAACGGTGACCAAGGAGCGAGTGGAGAACCCTCACGATTTTTACACCTGCGGAGAGGCGTTTGGCCGTTTTCAAATGGAGCTGGCCGATTATCCCGCCGAGACGCTGTATCCCGTCATTCCCAATTTCCATCATACGCCCATGCGGATGGAGCGGCTGAAAAAAGCCATTGCGGAGGATGTGTGCGGAAGAGCGAAGGAGGTGGCGTCGGAGATCGCTTTCGCCTTGGAGCGTGCCGAGTTTGCCGAAACGCTGGAGCGTGCCCATGCCGATGGCCGCTTGCCCCTGCGTGTTACCCACAACGATACCAAGCTGAATAATATTCTGTTTGACGAGAAAACGGGAGAGCCTGTTTGCGTGGTGGATCTGGATACGGTCATGCCGGGGTATTCGGTGAACGATTTCGGAGATTCCATTCGTTTCGGTGCGAATACCGCCGCCGAGGATGAGAC
>JAFTRT010000144.1 GCA_017462145.1 Clostridia bacterium | reverse complement strand
GAGGACGGTGCCACCCACACGTTGATTCCGGGGCGCAGTACGTTGCGGAGCGGAAGCCGAAGCTATACCGAGGAGAATCGCAAGCGCATCGAGGCCAGTGGTGTGACGTGGCTGGAGGACGCTTATGCGGTAACCGACGGGATCGCCTTTGGCGGTCTTTCCTCCGGATTGATGGATCGGAATGAAGTGCCAAAGACACCATGGCTGACCGAATTTGCTTCTTTAGAGCACCCCCGTGTCCTGCTCTGCCATCATCCCGAATATTACGAGCCGTATTTGAAGCCCCTGTCCTTGGATCTGATCGTCAGCGGACACGCCCACGGCGGTCAGTGGCGATTCTTTGGAAGAGGGGTCTATGCACCGGGGCAGGGGTTGTTTCCCCGATACACGAGAGGACTGTATGACCGCTCTTTTGTGATCAGCACGGGACTCAAACGGGGCTTTCCCATTCCTCGCTTTTTCAATCCCCCCGAACTGTGTGTCATCGACGTAACCTGATACGGATATAAAAAGGAGTACGAACAACCTGTCGTACTCCTTTTTTGCTTCAAATCTGAATTTTGATTCCGTTGACCTCTACGTCGCTGTCGGCACGAACCAAAATATACTTGACACCGTCGATGACCCTCGCTTCCACCAGATCACTGCAACCGGGGCTGACACGGATGGCCACGTCGGGGGTTTGAACCCGCACCTGCTTGCTTTCGGCCAAATTGCCCGGATTGAGCTGTGCGTTCTCCCCAAATCGTTCTTCAAATTTTTGTTCAAATTGCTCTATCCGTTGCGCCTCTACACCGCAAGAGCGGAGAAGCGTTCCCGCCTCGTCCTTGCTGATGAGCAGTTCATCCTCGGTCTTTTCCTGCTTGTGCTCCTCAATCATGTGGCAAAGCTGATTGTGCACCGCCTTGACCACTCGCAGGCTGCAATCCTCGGCCACTGCCTCCTCCAAGATCTCGCCAAAGGTCTGCTTTTGCTCCTTGGCGGGCATGGGCAGGGTAGAACGAAACAGGGCATCTGCCATGGTCTGTTGACTGTTTTCCAAATTTTTGGTGTAATACAACGCCTTGTAGATGTTGGCGCCTCTATCTTCCAAGATCGGGAACATAAAACCGACGGTAGGGGCGGAGATCGCCGTGTCGGTATAAAGACTGCGGAAGCATTGGTGGGGCATATCGTAGCTCATGATGGCCTTGCCCGACTTGACCGAGCAGATGGCACACAGAATATACGGGAACGAGGCAGTGGATTCTCCCGTTTCCTGCCCATCCGTGGCCAAATCGTGAATGTCATAGCGATCGTGAGCCAACAGGATTACATAATTTTCCTCGGCCTCAAAGGTGGAAACGATGGCCTCGTACAGCTGATGTACCGCTTCCTTGTCACCAAGCTCCGAGGAGCGCAGGGTGGTCAGCAGGGCGTGCTCTTTGCTTTCCAAAACCTGTGCGGTGGAAAATTCAATCTCAATGAGATTGCGGCGGAAAGAGCCGCTCATGGTTTTTTTCAAAATTCCCAGTAAAGCATCGGCATCCTCCTCTGCCAAAAGGCCGAGGCCTTGGTCAAACTCGGACAAAATCTCCTTTTGCGTGTTGACGAAGCAACCGCAGATATGGCTGATGCCCGTCCGATCGGAGCGAAAGCGGCGGCGGAGGGCAAATAATTCTTTTTCGGTCATCTGGTACGTTCCTTTCTAAGCTCGGCCGCACAGCGGCCTGTCCATTTATTGTAGCATAAAATCCTTCTTTTTTCAACGAAAAAATGAAAAAATCCAAAAAACGTATGAATGGACAGGAGGGGGGCAAACTAACGGCAGGAAAACCCAAAAAACCGAAAGAAGGAAATCAAATGGATCAACAGAATCAAACGCCTACCGAGCGTCTGCTGGGGGCAATGTACAAAAACGTCAAAATGGGGGCAGACTCCATTTTGAATATTCTGCCCAAGGCAGAGGATAAGGAGATGCGCTCCGAGCTGACGGGTCTGATGGACAAATTTGAGGGATACGCAGGACGGATTCGAGAGATGTTGGCAAGAGAAGGGGAGGAAGCCAAGGAAGAGAGCTTTTTGACCAAAATGGGAGCTAAAATGGGCATGGCCATGAATACCATGATGGATTCCACCACCTCCCACCTTGCCGAAATGATGATTGAGGGGGCTACCATGGGCGTGACCGACATGACCAAGCTGGTGCGGGAATATGAAAACAGCAATTGCTCGGAGGAGGCATTATCTCTTGCCAAGGAGATCATCGGCTTTCAAGAAAAGACCGTAGAAAAAATGAAGGCTTACCTGTAAGTCTTCCAAGACGCATACGAAGAACGGCTCGCCAAGGCGAGCCGTTCTTCTATTACCAACGGGCACGGTGCCGATGCACCGTGCCCGTTGGTTCTTTGCAAAAGAGGAATTTCACGCCTCCATCTGTTTGCCCAAAAAACCTGCGGCGGTTTGAATGAGCTTGCTTTCCAGGTCGTGGGCAATAATCTCTTTCGGCTTCGCCCCGGGCGCATCGCACAGGGACATGACACAGCCCACCACGTCACCCTCGCTGATAATGGGCATGGCACAGCTCACCGAACGATCGGTGCTGTCTGCCACGGCGTAAAGCGCATCTGCGCCCTCTTTGGCCACGTATATGCTTCGCCCCTCCATGATTGTTTCCAAGGCTGGGGA
This sequence comes from Clostridia bacterium, assembly GCA_017462145.1. The sequence continues at coordinate 1,551 of JAFTRT010000144.1, read as the reverse complement.
GATTCTCTTGTCCAAGAACTCCTTTTTGGAAACGCCGGCCGATGCGATGACCGCATCCCGATCGGTAATGAGCACGGCAAGGTTGCAGGTTTTGTAAAGGGTATCTGCATACTGTGCGGCAAAGGCCGTCAACTCTCCAATGGGAGAATATTTTTTGAAGATGACCTCACCCTCACGGTCGGTATAGATCTCCAACGGATCGCCCTCGCGGATGCGCATGGTTCTGCGGATTTCCTTGGGGATGACCACACGGCCAAGATCATCGATTCTTCTCACAATTCCGGTTGCTTTCATATCTACAATCAATCTCCTTGATCAACATTTTCTGTTTCAAGGATATTATTTGTAAAGCAGGTGAAAAATATCCATTGTCTTTTTGGTATTTTTTTCTGCCGCTGGTTTCGGAAGGATGCTTGCCGTTTTTTGTTTGCTTGCCGTGAATGGTACCTGAAATGTTTTTTGTTCAATATTCCTGTATTTCGACATAAAAAATTGTTACCTTTTTTGAAGGGCAAGGGGTTGACGAAAGGGGAAAATTGTGGTACAATATATGGTATAAGGAAAGCTATAGGTATCTCTTTTTGAGGAAACCGATAGCATTCGACCCCCCAAAAAAATATTCGCAGACCACGACAAACCACGAAAAGCGCACCACCACGACAAACCACGAAAAGCGCACCGCCACGACAAACCACGATAGCGACCCGCGACAAAAAAACAAAATAAAAGAGGGAAAGACATGAAACTTCTGTACGAAGAACCGAAGCTTGAGCTCATTATTCTTTCTGCGGCCGATGTGATCACCACGTCTCCCGGCTTGCAGGGGGGAGAATCAGGCTCCGGCGGAGGAAACATCAGCTTTAACGAATGGCAGGATAAGCTCGGTAACAATGGAGATGGAACCGAGGGCGACGGACTGGATATCGGCATTGACGATTTCTTCAACGGCGCAACCTAACAAACGGAAGAGAGGGAAAAGCGATGAAAAAAAGAATACTTGCGTGGATTTTAACCTTATCCATGATGTTTGGTCTGATGGCATCTCTGCCTCTGACGGCAGGTGCGGCAGGGGCAACTCTGACGAACAATCCCGACAGTGGTTGGGACGGCACAACGGCTACCAAGCCTTCCGGTTCCGGTACCAAGGAATCTCCTTTCTTGGTGACCTCTGCGGCTAACCTGAAATGGATGTCTGATAACTCGGGTTCCGGTGGAGCCAGTGCGATCAACTGCATTGGCCCGAGCGGTAAGCAAACCGTTACGGCGGATAACCCCGAGGTAGAGGTGTATTTCAAGCAGATCAATGATATTGACTTGAACGGCCATGACCTGTGTGCCATCGGTACGTATAGTGCGGTTGGTAGCACCATTACCAAGGCGCAGTACTTTGGCGGTCATTACGACGGTCAGGGATATACCATCAAGAACGGTATGTTTGTTTCCACCCACTATGCTGTCAATGTCAACGCAGGTCATAACAGTAACTGGTCTGGTGGTTTGTTTGGCAACATTTGGGGAGCTACCATTGAGAATATCGTATTTGATAATATT
>JAFTRT010000143.1 GCA_017462145.1 Clostridia bacterium | reverse complement strand
GAATTCCCCAAGTAAAGGAGGAACGGGACACGCACAGGTCTTGTAGACCTGCCTTGAGGAAGTTATTGACCATCTCCTTTTTACGGGATTCGGGCTCAATAAATTCGGGGTGCTCCTCGATGTGCTTCATCAAGCGGTCGGCATACTTGCTCATCTTGAAGAAGTAGGCCTCTTCCTTCGCCTGCTGAACCGGTCTGCCGCACTCGGGGCACTTGCCGTCCACCACCTGGGTCTCGGTAAAGAATGCCTCACAAGGCGTACAGTACCAACCCTCATAGTAGTCCATATAAATGTCGCCCTGCCGGTAGAAACGGGTGAAAATCTTGCGCACGGTTTCCTCATGGTTTTGATCGGTGGTTCGAATAAAATAATCGTAGGAGGTATTCATCCGATCCCAAATGGTCTTGATCTCCCCTGCCACACGATCCACATAAGCCTTGGGCGTCACACCTGCCTTTTCGGCATACTTTTCAATCTTCTGTCCGTGCTCGTCGGTTCCCGTACAGAAAAACACATCATATCCTCTGGCCTTTTTATAGCGAGCCACCGCATCGGTCATGATGATCTCATAGGTATTGCCGAAATGCGGCTTTCCCGAAGCGTATGCAATGGCAGTGGTCACGTAAAATTTTTCTTTCATGGTCAAAATCCTTTCTTTATTCTCTATGGATGGATTCTTTGCATCCATCCGTGTTTTGGGAGGAAGAAACGCAAGCACGCAGCTCCGCTTCCTCGCCCAGTGCAAAATATGACATCATCAAATACGGAAAGCTGTGGATCACCCACAACGCTCCAATGGTCAATACCGCCATCCAAAGATGTCCGAACAGGCGGAGAAACAAAGTACGGTACTGTGGCTCGATCTCCTTGGCAAGCATCTTGCTCTTTTGAGAGGACAGGCGGATGGAATCCCCCTGTACCGCATAAAATGCGAGTAAAAAAGTTTTGCTTGCAAACAGTCCTCTCAACAAAAAGAGAAGATTGACGGGGATCAAGCAAACCAACCAGATCAACTGGATCAGCGGGCCGAAATAGGGCTCAAGGGAATAGGAAAGTGCTTGAATTCCGAGGAAGGAGAGCACAATCGGCAAGATCAGCGGCAAATGCCGCCAAAGCATTCGAAGCCCCAATCCATAGATCCGTCCCAAGCCAACCGAGCCTCGCCCACACTCTCCGCCGCCATAGATACGGTAAGCGAAGAAGAAGGCTCCGCCCGTCATGGGAACCGTAAGCACCACAAAGAAGAACACCGTGACGGCCAAAGACAGGATCACCCCAATCAGGAGAACGGGGGGATGGTCCGGTGCGATGGACACAATCCCATCATAAACAAAGGTTGCCGTCAGAAAGGGAAATCCCCATGCGGCACAAAGCAGAATGGAATACAGAGCCAAATATAGTCTGGAGCCCCCTTGGGAAAGCCGCCGCTTCCCTTCGGCCAAAAAGGTAAGTTCCCGTTTCATCGGCACGTCCCTTCTGCCGACAGAAAGCGTCCTCGCAACAAAATCCGTTCGATTTCAAACTCCTTGTCATCGGACAGGATCAGCAGATCTGCCCACTTGTCTGCCTCCAGGGATCCAACCCGGTCGTACAGACCAACGGCACGGGCAGGGGTAGCGGTAGCCGCCAAAATAGCCGTTTCCAAGGGAAGCGAGCACATTCGCATCCAATTGCGGACTGCTTGATCCAAGGTCAGCGTACTGCCTGCCAACGCTCCGTCTGCGGTTCGTGCAATGCCGTTTTTGACGATCGAAGCATTTCCTCCGATGCCGTACGTGCCATCGGGCATTCCCGTAGCCGCCATGGAATCGGTAATCAAAACAGCCCTCTCTGCTCCGCCTGCACGACAGGCCAGCAGAATCATTTCGGGAGAGATGTGAATCCCGTCACAGATCAATTCAAAATAAGAGGTGCCCGTCAACGATGCCGCAACCGCACCGCCGCCTCGATGGTGCAAGGGCGGCATGGCGTTATACAAATGAGAGTAGGAGCAAATCCCCCGCTCTTCCAATTGTTTTGCTTCCTCAAAGGATGCATCCGTATGTCCAAGACTCATGGTCATTCCACGTTCTCTTGCGGCACAAGCAAAGGAACCGTCCCCGTCCAGCTCAAAGGCTGCCGTGATGTGAAAGGCCTTCCCCTCCGCCATGGGCCAAAGAGCAATCTCCTTTGCATCCAAGGGAGCCAACTGATCCTCCGCATGAGCGCCTTTGCGCTTGACGTTGAGATACCGTCCCTCCAGGTGCAGACCTCGGAATGCCGCCTCGTTCTCACCGGCAACGTGATCCAAAGCCTGCCGTGCCGCCGCTTGCATCTGTGCAAGGGGTGCGGAGGCCAATGTAGGAAGCACCGTGGTTACCCCGTGCTGTGCATAAGAAGCCGCCATGATGGACAGTTGTTCTTCTTCTGCCGACGTAAAATCATATCCGACACGGCCGTGGGTGTGGATGTCCACCAAACCGGGAACCACCCGTTTGCCGCCTGCGTCCACGATTTCCTCTTCCGTTGGAATCTCAGCAAGATCCACCGCTTCGATCATTCCGTTTCGGATCAGCAAATTTCCCATTCGGAATTGCCGCTCCTCTGTACGGTATAGCATGGCATTTTGGATCCACATAGCAAGACTCCTTTCTTCAACGATACAAGAACCGTTTTTTCTACTCATACAAAGTACATTATATCAAAAAAGCGGAGGAATAGCAAGGGGTTATCAAAAATATTCCAAAACTTTCATCCCAATGCGATCCCTCTCACAGACTCAAAGCTTGTGCCGTTTGCGTCGGATCTCCTGCGGGGTTGCGTGAGCGTATCGCTTCATGATGGAACGAAAATACGCCGCTGTTTGAAAGCCCAGCTTGGTGCTGATCTCCTCTACGGACAGATCGGTTGTCTCTAACAGCTCTCTCCCCTCCTCCGCACGCATTCGATTCTTCAACTCTACCGGTGTCATTCGGGCATATCGTTTCAAAAACGCATACAGCCCCGATTCGCTCATTCCGCATTGACGGGCAAGCTCCGGAACACGCAAAACGGTGGTTTGCTCCATATATCGACGAATCTCGTCCATCAGCAACGCATCTCCGCCTCGCTCATCCGCTTCCATTTGCGAAAGCAATCCATCCAACAGCAGATACAGAAGGCCCACCGAATAAGGAGTGACCGCTCTGCACGCCGCCAGCTCCTCCCAAAGAATCTGTTCTCGTTCTCCAAGAGTCAGACATTTCATGCGGTAGGACACCTCGCTTTTTACGGGAAAGACCGTAAAGCCAAAGGAATCCCATTCTGCCCGTCCATCCTCCTCCTCGCAATGCCAATAGGAGTGATACCGCAAGCCGTACGGCAGATAAAATACGTCACCGGGCTTCAAAAGCATCTCTTCTTTCCGATCGGTTACGATGCGTCCCGTTCCCCGTCTCATTCTGGCTAAAAAATGGCGATCGATGCCCTTTGAATTGTCCGTATGATGATCAGAGCGGAGAGAAATCAGGCGAAACCCAAAGGAATTGGAAAAATGTATATTATTCATATCAAAAACCTCGTTATTTTTGGAGAATCCTATCGGTTCTTTTGCAGTATAGCATATTGTTTTCGGAAAGTCAAGGTGCTATAATAAAGAAAAAATTCTCGAAAGGAGATGCTGATGCAACAACAATCCATTGTTTTTACCGCCCCCTGTGTGGCAGAGCTTTTGAATGAGGAATTTCCTCAGCCCAAGGCCGGAGAAGTTGTGGTAGAGCTGGCCTGCTCCACCATCAGTGCAGGAACCGAGCGAGCCAATTTAGTGGGAGACCCCAACGTAGCAGGAAGAAAAGCACCCGACGTATCCTTTCCGAGACGGGTGGGATACAGCTCCTCCGGTGTGGTGTACCGTGTGGGCGAGGGCGTTACCTCGGTGAAGGAGGGAGATCGTGTATTTTGCGTTTGGGGCAAGCACTCCCGTTATTGCACGGTAAAAGAGCAAAACGTTTACAAGCTGGATGACAGCATCTCCTTTGAAGAAGGGGCCCTCATCCATATCGCTACCTTTCCCTTGGCGGCCATCCGCAAATGCCGTTTGGAGCTTGGAGAATCCGCCATTGTCATGGGCCTTGGCATTTTAGGTCTGATGTGCGTAGAACTGCTTCGGGCAGCAGGTGCAACCCCCATCATTGCCGTAGATCCCATTGAAAGCAAGCGTGCACAGGCGTTGGAATTAGGTGCAGACTACGCTTTGGATCCCTTTGATCCCTCCTTTGTCAAACAGGTCAAGACCTTAACGGGCAAGGGTGCCGACGTAGCCATTGAGGTGACGGGAAAAGGCCAGGGCTTGGATATGGTCTTGGATTGCATGAAAAATTTTGGCCGTGTGGCGCTGCTGGGCTGTACCAGAAATTCCGATTTCACCATCGACTATTATCGGAAGGTACACTGCCCCGGCATCACCCTCATCGGTGCCCATACCATGGCACGTCCCAAGCAGGATTCCTCAGGCGGCTGGTGGACCGAGGCCGACGATGAGCGAACCGTGCACCGTCTGCTGGCGACCAAACGGTTGAATCTGCTCTGCCTGTTG
>JAFTRT010000142.1 GCA_017462145.1 Clostridia bacterium | reverse complement strand
TAACTTGATGCTCATTACTGTTGTTCCCAAACGCTTCTTGAAGAGCGGAAAGGTCTCTACGTATTCCGGCTTGCTGAATGCTTGTACCTACGTGGGTGCTGCAATCGGCACGCCCCTCTTTGCGGCCATGCTCCCGGCAGGGGAATCGGCGGAAGGCTCGGGCGACCCCGGTGTGCTCATTCTGATGTGGGCGGCCATCTCCGTTTTGGGTGTTGCGGTATGCTTGGGCGCAGTTCCGCTTTGGAAGAAGTTCCGAAAGGAATATGCGGATGTTCCCGTTTCGACCGGTGTTACGGATGTTTCCGAGACCGAGACGGAAGCGGTTTGAAATTCCAAACGGCGAAAGCAATTTGCTTTCGCCGTTCTTTTTTTATGATTCACATGCGAACGATGGAATCCGGCATGGCCACCGGCATATCCGAAAAGCCATAGCGGCCTCCGCTGTTGAGGGAAGCTTCAATGCGTAAAAGACGGTTGTACTTTGCTACCCGTTCGCTTCGGCATGGGGCCCCCGATTTGATAAAATCAGCGCCCGTAGCCACCGCAATGTCAGCAATGGTGGTGTCCTCCGTGTCACCGGAACGATGAGAAAGAATAAACCGATAGCCCGCTTGCTTGGCGACATGAATCACGTCCATCGTCTCGGACAGCGTTCCGATCTGATTGGGCTTGATGAGGATCGAGTTGGCATATCCGTCTGCAATTCCTTTTTTGAGCCGCTTGCTGTTGGTAACGAACAAGTCGTCTCCTACCAGCATCATGCGGTTGCCCAGACACTTGGTCAATTGCGTCCAACCGTCGACATCTCGCTGATCCATTCCATCCTCTAAAGATAACAGTGCAGGGTACCGAGCGGCCAATTGTTTCCAGTAATCCAAAAGAGCTTCACGCGTGTATTGGCGTCCTCTCTTGGGCATGCAGTATAATTCTTTGCTCGGGTCATACCACTCGGAGGCCGCCGCATCCAAGGCGATCCGTACCTGTTCGGTGGAATATCCCGCCTCTTGAATGGCTTCGATGATCAGATCCAATGCCTCCTCGTCGCTGCCGAGATTGGGAGCATAGCCGCCCTCATCTCCGACGGCGGTGTCCAAGCCCCGCTTGCGTAACAGCCCACCGAGGGTGTGATAGATCTCACTGCCTGCCCGAAGTGCTTCCGAAAACCGTTTCATGCCAACGGGAACGATCATAAATTCCTGAATCTCCACGTTGTTGGAAGCGTGAGCACCGCCATTGAGAATATTCATCATGGGAATGGGCAGACGATGCGCTTCCACACCGCCTAAATAGCGAAAGAGCGGAACGTGATACCAATTGGCCGCCGCCCGTGCAGAGGCAAGGGAGACGGCCAGTATGGCGTTTGCCCCCAACTTGGATTTGTTTTCACTTCCGTCCAAAGCGATCAACACACGGTCCAGCTCGCATTGCTCCGATGCACTGATCCCCGCAATGGCCGGCGAAATGGTGCGGCAAACGGAACTGACTGCATCCTCCACACCCTTGCCACCATATCGTTTGGCATCCTGATCCCGTCTTTCGTGTGCCTCGTAGATTCCTGTGGAAGCACCCGAAGGAACGCTGGCCATTCCCACGGTTCCGTCGGCCAAAATGACCGATGCCTCTACCGTTGGATTTCCGCGGGAATCCAAGATCTCTCTGGCACAACATTTAATGATTTGAGGTTTATTCATAAACACCTTCCTTTCTTAAGCCGATGAAAATAGTATGTCTCGACGGAGAATTTTGTATTCCAAAAACAGGAAAGAAATCAGTGCGCCACCGAAAAGAATGAGAAATTGTTAACAATGTGTAACCTTTTGAAAAAACGCTTGCAAAAGAAAGGAAAAAAAGATAAAATATAGAATGGGCGAGGATGGCAAGCAACCGAGCTCGGATGTGTGGGTTTTCCCCCTGCCCGAGAGCGGAGAACAAGGCATTCTTTGTGATCGGGCGTATCCTTGCTTAAAAATGCAAAAAAAGAAAGAGGAAAATCATGACGCAAAACAAGTATGTTCTCGGTTGGATCGACGAGATGGCTGCAATGACTCAGCCCGACCGTATCGTTTGGATCGACGGCTCCGAGGAACAGGCAGAAGCACTTCGTGCAGAGGCTTGCTCCACCGGCGAAATGATCAAGCTCAATGAGGAGCTTCTTCCCAATTGCTACCTGCACAGAACTGCCATTAACGACGTGGCACGTGTAGAGGGCAGAACCTTTATCTGCACCTCCAAGAAGGAGGATGCGGGCAACATCAACAACTGGATGGATCCCAAGGAATGCTACGCAAAGCTCTCCAAGCTGTATGCCGGCTCTATGAAGGGCAGAACCATGTATGTGATTCCTTATTCCATGAGTATTGTCGGCTCTCCCTTCGCAAAGTACGGTATCGAGCTGACCGACTCCATTTACGTGGTGCTCAATATGCTCATTATGACCCGTGTCGGCACCAACGTGCTGGATGCACTGGGCGAGAGCGGCGACTTCATCAAGGGTCTGCACGCAAGAGCCGATATCGACGAGGAAAACCGTTATATCTGTCATTTCCCCGAGGACAATACCATTTGGTCTGTCAACTCCGGCTACGGCGGAAATGTTCTGCTGGGTAAGAAGTGCTTCGCACTCCGTATTGCATCCTATCTGGGACGCAAGGAGGGCTGGATGGCAGAGCACATGCTCATTTTGGGCGTAGAGTATC
>JAFTRT010000010.1 GCA_017462145.1 Clostridia bacterium | reverse complement strand
ATCTCGTCCACGATGGCGTTGATGAAGCCCAACAGCTCCTTGATTTCCTCATGAGCCATCATAATGGCCTCGTACATGGTGTCGTCATCGACCTCGTTTGCACCGGCCTCGATCATAACCACCTTCTTCATGGAAGCGGCAACAGTCAGCTGCAGATCACTCTTCTTCTGCTCTTCAGCGTTGGGGTTTACGATCAGCTTGCCGTCAACCAAGCCCATGAATACGCCGCCGATGGGGCCGTTCCACGGAATATCGGAGATGGCCAGAGCGGTGGAGGCACCGATCATAGCGGTGATCTCGGGAGAGCAGTCGGGGTCAACCGACATCACGGTCAAGGTCAGGGCTACGTCGTTGCGCAGATCCTTGGGGAACAAGGGACGGATGGGGCGGTCGATGACACGGGAGGTCAGGACAGCCTTTTCGGAGGGCTTGCCCTCACGCTTCAGATAGCCGCCGGGGATCTTACCTGCGGCGTACATTCTCTCCTCATAATCGACGGAGAGGGGCAGAAAATCGATTCCGTCTCTGGGCTTTGCGGATGCGGTGGCACAGCAAAGCAGAACGGTCTCGCCGTAACGGATGAGCACCGAACCGTTGGCCAAGCCTGCCAACTTGCCGGTTTCGATAACCAAAGGACGTCCCGCAAAGGTATAGCGGAAGGTCTTGTAGTTCTTGAACTCGATGGGTGTGCTAATGGATTGAGACATCATAAACCTCCATAATTGTTGTTTTTATTTCCATCTCACCGGGTTTAGCACTTAATGACAAGCCGTCCCGAAGCACGGCGCATCATTAACTGCTAATCCCAACGTGAGAAAGCTTACGGTTTGTTTGCGAAATGGGAAAAAAGAGTAAAAGGGAGTGAGGAGTTGCACCTGTAGGCACCACTCTCCACTCCGACAATTATCTTACTTTCTCAAGCCGAGTTTTTCAACGATCGCACGGTAGCGCTCGATGTCGGTCTTCTGCAGGTAGCCCAGAAGGTTTCTTCTGTGACCAACCATCTTCTGAAGGCCTCTGCGGCTGTGGTGGTCCTTGTGGTTGCTCTTGAGGTGCTCGGTCAGATTCTTGATTCTGTAGGTCAGAAGTGCAATCTGTACCTCGGGCGAGCCCGTGTCACCCTCATGAGTAGCGTACTGCTCGATAATCGTCTGCTTTTCGTCTTTCTGCATCATTTTCGTTTTCACCTTTCTGAAAATAATTCTTTTTGGTTCGGTAACACAGCAATCGGTGGGTGAATGTTGCAATGGCAACCATAGATCCGAACCCCGAGCTACCGACACGCATTCTATTATACCACGACTTTTTCGGTTTGTAAATAGCTTTTTGAAAAATATTTTTCTTTTTTATAATGAAAGAAAAAACGCTTTTCCCCGAAAAGAGGGGAAAAGCGTTGAATGGTTGGGGAAACGATTAGACAGCGATCTCGTTGGCAACCTTGTAAAGCTCGGCGATTTCGCGGCGACGCTTTTCGCAAATGGCTTCCATCTGTGCGATCTGTTCGGCATTGAATTTCTCCAGATCTCCGTCCTTCAGCTTGTTCTTATACATGCGGTCGGTGGTCAGTGCAAAGAGGATATCCATGGATACCAATTCACCGTCGTACTCGGCAATAATCAGGTTGCTCTTGCCCTCCAGCAACAGTTCTACGGCCATCACGCCCATGTGAGATGCGCTGACACGGTCCCGCAGGGTGGGGTTGCCGCCTCTGACCAAATGAGCCAAACGGGCAAACTTGGCATCCAGCTTCAGCTCGCTCTTGAGCTTGGCGGTGAGTACCTCGCTGTAGGGGATCTCGTTGCCGGTTTCGTCTTTTACAAAGCAACCCTCGCTGACTACAACGATCATGCCTCTCTTGCCGTTTTCTCTTGCCTTGCGGATGCGCTCTATGGCGGCTGCCTCGTCAAAGGGAACCTCGGGGATCGCAACGGCAATAGCGCCGGATGCGACGGCGGTCTGCAAAGCGATCTGACCGCAGCCTCTTCCCATGACCTCGATGATGTTGACACGGGCGTGAGACTCGCAGCTGTCACGGAACTTGTCGATGGCCTCCATGGTGGTGTTCATGGCCGTATCAAAGCCAACGGTGTAATCGGTAGCGGTGATATCGTTGTCGATGGTGCCCGATACGCCGATGGTGGGAATGCCGTGGAGGGTCAGGTCGGTAGCACCGCGGAAGGTACCGTCTCCGCCGATGGCTACGATGGCATCAATGCCGTGCTTTTTGCAGGTGGCGATGGCCTTGGCCATGCCTTCTTCGGTTTGAAATTCCAGACAACGGTCGGAATAGAGCATGGTGCCACCGCGGGTAACGATATTGGATACCGATGCGGAGGTCATGGGAATGATCTTGTCGTTGATGAGACCGCTGTAGCCGCCTACGATACCGACGACCTCAACGTTTCTCTCCAAAGCCTTGCGGGTGATAGCCCGAATGGCACAGTTCATACCGGGAGCGTCGCCGCCCGAGGTGAGTACACCAATCTTCTTAAATTCTTTCATGTTGCTTCTCCTGTATGTTATGATATTTTTTTAACAGAACACGGTTACATACATTTTAATACAGTTTGGCCAAAAAATCAATAGCTTATGGCAAATTTTTTCAAAAAATGTTGGAAAAGGCGTAGTAGATCCCTTCAAACCCTAACGGGTTCTCGCATTTGGACGAACCCGTTCGTCCAAACGTTCGACTTCGCTCAGAATGACACCCGATTGGTTCTTTTCAATTGCCTCATTGATTCTCTTTTTGAACCCCGTCACGACGGCGGGGTTTTTGTGATACAAACAAAGAGGGGCTTTCTGCGGAAAGCCCCTCTCGGATTCAAGAAAGATATGCCTGTAGCCGAGAGATGAGCTGCTCTGCATACACGCCAAAGCCCATATCGTGGGGATGGAGGTACTTGTCTGCAAAAAATTCGGGCAGAGGAGGTACCAGCTCCAGACCGTCGATGTGAATGAGTCCCAGGCGTTCTGCCTCTTGGATGACCACGGCTCTTGCTTCCTCAAATGTACCAAGGGGTCGTTCCTTGGAATCGGCACGCCAAATGGGGGAGATCACAAAGATGGATTTGCCCTCGTAGGTTTTTGCTACCTGCTCCAAAAAGGAACGGGTGTGGGCTCTCATCTCTTCTTTGGTCTTATAGTGGTTAAAATCGTTGGTGCCGTAGGCAACGGACACCACGTCGGGATCAAAGGGAAGGGCGGCATCAAACGTGCTTTCATGAAAACGGGCACCGCCGATGCCTTGGATGACGCTTTCTGCGTTGAAGAAGCGGCTGACACGGTAGGCGTAGGACAGGCTGTCGAATTGAGAATCCCAGCCTTGGGTAATGGAATCCCCGATCATCAGCCACTTGCGGTCAAAGGAGTGACGGCACGTCTTGGCACCCTCGTCCAGCTCCACGGCGGACAGGCTTCCCACCGAATGAGAGGGCAGATAAAGCGTAACCCGTACTTCCTCCTTGATTTCTCCCAAGGGGCCGCAAAGGGGAAGAGAAATCGGCTGTCCCACCGGAAACTCCTCGCTTCCCGCATGGAATTGACAACGCAGCAGACCGTCCACGTCCACCTCATATTTTCCGGGAGAGGCAGGGGTGAAGGTCAGGTGCTTGGAATCGGTATGAAAATCCAAACGAATGCCCGTGGTGGTGAGAGAACGCTCTCCCAGTCCCTTGTTCAAAGCAAACCAGGCATCGCTCTGTTGTTTGGTACATTTGAAAAAGGACAGAATGCCCTCTTGCTCTTCCATGTGGACGGCACCCACAGTCAGAGAACGGATCTGATCGGTTGATAGCTTCATCATAGACTCCTTTTCGGTGTTTTCTCCCTTTATCATACATCATGCCGAAAGCCTTGTCAAGAAAAAAACGATTTTTTCGTTGAATTTTTCTTGCAAAAGCCCTTGGCGTGTGCTATAATGTACTATCATATATTCTTGTAAGAATTGAGGTTGGGTATGAAGATTCGGATTGGTATTTACGGTTACGGTAATTTGGGACGGGGTGTGGAATGTGCATTGTTGCAAAACCCCGATATGGAGGGAGTAGCGGTCTTTACGAGACGGGATCCCCATACGGTCAAAACGGGCGGTCTGCCCGTCTATGCCGCCGGTGAGGCGGCCGCCTTTCGGGATCGGATCGACGTGATGATCCTGTGCGGCGGAAGTGCCACCGATCTGCCTGTTCAGACCCCTGAACTCGCTTCCATGTTCTGCGTGGTGGACAGCTTTGACACCCATGCCCGTATTCCCGAGCACTTTGATGCGGTGGATGCAGTGGCCCGCAAGGCGGGAACCACGGCGGTGATCTCCGCAGGCTGGGATCCCGGCTTGTTTTCCCTCAACCGTGCCTACGGCGGAGCGGTGCTCCCGGATGGCAAGGACTATACGTTTTGGGGCAAGGGCGTCAGCCAAGGACATTCGGATGCCATCCGTCGGATCGAGGGGGTAGCGGATGCCAGACAGTACACCATTCCCGTGGAGTCTGCCCTGGAGGCGGTTCGCAGCGGAAGCAATCCCGATCTGACCACAGGTGAGAAGCACGTCAGAGAGTGCTTTGTGGTGGCAGAGGAGGGAGCCGATTTGGAACGGATTGAGCGAGAGATCAAGACCATGCCCAACTATTTTGCCGATTACCATACCACGGTACACTTTATTTCCCGAGAGGAGCTTGCCCGAGATCACAGCGGCATTCCCCACGGAGGCTTTGTGATCCGAAGCGGCTGTACCGGTAAGAACGGCGAGCATCGCCATCTGATGGAATACCGTTTGAAGCTGGATTCCAACCCCGAGTTTACCTCCTCGGTGTTGGTGGCCTGTGCCCGTGCGGCTGTGCGGATGAACCGTGACGGCCTGGTGGGCTGTAAGACGGTGTTGGATATTGCCCCTGCCTACTTGCATCCCAAGTCTGCCGCCGAACTGCGGAAGGAATTGCTGTAAGCATCAAACAGGACTTTTTCCGACGGAAAAAGTCCTGTTTTTGATTCCGGAACAAGAGAAAAAGAGAAAACTGTCATTTTTTGAAAAAAACTATTGCAATTTGCATCCGAGTGTGTTATAATACCACACAGTGACCGCAGATGCTATCGGAATCCCTTTGTGAGACCGACAGCGGAGGAGGTTCCGGAGAATCTCGCACAGCGAGTGCCGAAGGTGCAAGGGCGTTTTCGCCCGAATCTCTCAGGCAAAAGGACGGAACGACTGTTTTTCCCGTTTGAAAAATGGCTGTTGATGTTGATCTCTTGGAGCCGCCGAAGCGATTCGGCGGTTTTTATTTTTTGTTTTGTCAGGAGGAATGGAATGAACAAGGTATTGGAGATCGTGCAAACGATCAACGAATGTTTATCCGACTACATTTTGATCTTTTTGTTGGTCGGAATCGGTTTGTTTTACACCATCCGCACTCGGTTTGTGCAGATTCGGTGCTTTGGAGAGGGAATGAAAAAGGTCTTTGGCGGTATTTCTTTCCGAGGCGGGAAGGGAAAGAGCGGACTGTCCTCGTTCCAAGCGTTGGCAACTGCCGTTGCGGCACAGGTGGGCACGGGTAATATCGTAGGTGCCTGTGGTGCTATTTTGATTGGCGGCCCCGGTGCGATCTTCTGGATGTGGGTGATTGCGTTCTTCGGCATGGCCACCATTTATGCGGAGGCGGTTTTGGCGCAGGAAACCAAGGTGGTTCAGGCTGACGGCTCGGTTTTGGGCGGCCCCGTGTACTACATTCGAAAGGCTTTTAACAATCGCTTTGGTCAATTCCTTGCCGGCTTTTTCTCGGTAGCGGTGATTCTGGCCCTCGGCTTCATGGGAGCAATGGTACAGTCCAATTCCATTGCCTCGGCGGCCAGCACGGCAACGGGCAACACGGTAGCACCTTGGGTGGTCGGCTTGATTTTGGCGGCTCTTTGTGCTTTTATTTTCATTGGCGGAATTCAGCGAATTGCATCGGTGGCAGAGAAAATCGTCCCCCTCATGGCCGTTCTGTATATTGCTTTGGGGTTGATCGTGTTGGCTGTGAATATCACCAAGCTGCCCACGACCTTTGGATTGATCTTCCGGTATGCCTTTACCCCTCATGCTATCTTAGGCTGTGGGGTCGGTGTGGCCATCAAGGCGGCCATCAGCCAAGGTGCCAAGCGAGGTCTGTTTTCCAATGAGGCCGGTATGGGCTCCACGCCTCACGCTCATGCACAGGCCAACGTAGAAAAGCCTCACGATCAGGGTGTGGTTGCCATGATCGGTGTGTTTATCGATACCTTTGTGGTTTTGACGGTGACGGCGTTGGTGATCATCACTGTTCTTTACACGGGAGACGGGCCGTTTGCCGGTATGACGGTGATCAATGCGGAGGTTGCCGAGGGGATCGGTTTGAATAAAGCCAATCTGATGCAGGTGGCAATGGGACAGGTCTTTGGAAGTACGGCGGGTAATATTTTGGTTGCGATCTGTCTGACCTTCTTTGCCTTTACCACCATCATCGGTTGGAATTTCTTCGGAAAGGTCAACGTTCAGTATTTGTTTGGCAAGAAAGCAACGGTGGTGTATTCTGTATTGGCCGTTGTGTTTATTTTCTTGGGTACCGTGCTTTCCAACGATTTGGTCTGGGAGCTGACCGATATGTTCAACAACCTGATGGTCATTCCCAACGTCATTGCATTGGCGGCTTTATCGGGAATCGTGGTGAAAGCGACCAAGGCGGGAAAGCAATCGAAGCAAAAAAAGAAATAAATCAAATCAAAAAGATGCGTTTGCACTGCAAACGCATCTTTTTTTATAAACAGGCAACCAGTTTTTCCAAAGCGGCGTAGCCTTGGGGGGACAGCTTGAGGGAAAGGTCTGCTTCCGAACACAGATAAACAGCTCGGGTCATCCGTTCCATGGATTTGGAGGCGGCTCCCGCCGCATACAGACGGGCTCTGTATTCGTTCATTTTCAATGCGGCAGCAATCTCGCCCGTGGGCAATCCCTCCCGTTGCAGAGCCTTGACGGCCATGAGATCACACACCGCCCGTGCTACCTCTCCCATGATCAAAACGGGATCCATCCGCTTGAATTTCATCACGGACAAAGCATTCAACGCCTCTTCGTGCTTGCCGTCCAAAACGGCGTTGGTCAGAGCAAAGGCGTCCGAGGCGATCTCGGCAATGGCCACCTCCTCCACGTCGGCGGAGGTCACTGCCGTTCGTCCGTGTGCCAATACGTAATAGGAGAGCTTTTCGGTCTCGCTTGCCAGATGGTACATGGATTTACCGCAACGGTCTATGAGGTGAGCGCAGACAGAGGGATCTGCCTGCACACCGTGATGGGCAAAATGCTTTCCGACCCAGCCCACCAGCCTTGCACCCGCAATACTTTCAAAGCGAACCGGTGTCAAATAGTCTGACAGACGCTTGAACAGGGCAGAGGGGCGTTTGGGAAGCGTTCCTTCGTCAAACAGTCCTGCGGGGACAGACAGAATCAGCACGTTATAGTCGTAATCTGACAAGGTGGCCAATACCTCGCACAAATCCTCAATCTCATTGGGGCGCATAGAGGAAAGGGAAAGACCGCATACACTAATCAACTTTTGCTCGCTCATCATGGGGGGCGGCATCAAGGCGTTCAGCAATTTATCCGGCGTATAGTCCATGGCATCCATGCGTACGTCGTTGAAGACCGCAAAGGCAGGATCTCCGGCCACAGATTCCTGTGCCGCCTTTAGGGCGTGAGCCTTTAGATAGTCCTCGTCTCCAAAGAACAGATAGCCGCCCGACAGGCCTTGCTTCAGTTGCTTTCGGAACACATCCTCCCGGATCATGTCCATTTCTTCGCCTCCCTTCGCTTTTTGTACATTTATTATAGCATATATTATAGCATAACTTTTTGCCTTGCGCAAGGGGGAAAAGAATTTGCAAGAAAAAATTTGAAAAAACTCTTGACAAATGAACATAATTATGGTTTAATATAAGATGTCACTGTGTAAAAGCGTTTATCAGCTTCAAGCAACACGCTTCCGGATCAATATTCCGGATATCTCGACATCCGGGATGGTAACAAAACTCAAGGAGGTGCAAGGAAATGCTCAGAACTTATCAACCGAAAAAGCGTCAGAGAAAAAAGGAGCACGGCTTCAGAAAGAGAATGGCTACTGCTGACGGAAGAAACGTACTGAAGAGAAGACGTGCAAAGGGCAGAAAGAGACTGACCTATTAATCCGTCTTGCCCCCAATCGAAATCTCCGATGTCCCGGAGCGCAGTTCTCTGCCTCGCCGCACATCGGAGCTTTTATTTTGGAAGGAGGGCTTATGAAAAACATTGCCATTAAGGAAAATCACCTTTACCGAAAGGCCTACCAAAAGGGAAAGCGCTTTGCGGGCCATTACGTGGCCGTTTACGTTTTGCGGGATTATGCCGCCAAGCGGATCCAAGCCGCCCATCCCCAAAAATGCTTTGTCAACCGAGTTGGGCTGACTGTCTCCACCAAGCTGGGAGGAGCGGTAGTACGCAACCGTGCCAAGCGCGTGATGCGTGCGGCGTATGATTCCGTCAAGGAAGAGTTGGCCGTGGGAAATTTGGTGGTCATCAGTGCAAGAAGCGGAATCTTGGGTGCTAAAAGCACCAAGGTGGCCGCCGAGCTGCGCCGAGGTTTTTCCAAGCTGGGACTTCTGCCGGATGCGCAGAAGAAACCGGACCCGTCCGATGGACAGGCTGATCCGCTGTCTGAGGACCCAAGAAACGTATGAAGTATGTTTGCATTTTGCTGATCCGTTTTTACCGAACTTTTTTGTCTCCGTTGAAAGGAAATCCCGTGTGTCGGTTTACACCGACATGCTCTGCCTATGCTCTTGAAGCATTTCAAAAACGTGGCTTTTTTGTCGGCTTTGGGCTGACGGCGTGGCGGATTCTCCGCTGTAACCCTTTTTGTGCGGGCGGGTATGATCCCGTGCCCGAAAAAAAGAAGGGACGCCACAAGCGCATCACCAAATACGACAGGGATCGGACGTCGAAAGAGTCGGACCGTGACCATACCGATCATGAAAGGAGTTGATCAGATTCCATGAATTGGATGGATATTATCAACGTACCGATGGGGTATGTTCTCCGTTTTTGCAACATGATCTTCGGCAACCAGTATTTGTTTGCCCTGCTTTTGTTTGCAATCATCGTGGAGATCATCCTGCTGCCCTTCGGTATCAAGCAACAGAAAAATTCCATTAAGCAGGCCGGGCTCCGTCCCAAGGAAATGGCCATCCGCAAGAAATATGCCGGACGGGACGATAAGC
Source organism: Clostridia bacterium (assembly GCA_017462145.1). The sequence goes on along the minus strand of JAFTRT010000010.1, from coordinate 3,448 downwards.
CTACACAGCAAAAGATGTCGATGGAGATTCAAGAGCTGTACCAGAAGGAGGGCTACAACCCCATGGGCGGTTGTCTCCCCATGCTGATTCAGTTTCCCATCATTATTGCGCTGTATTACGTTGTCATTAACCCCTTAAAGTATATCAGCCGTCTGGGCGACGATGTCATTCATCAGCTTTCCATCGTTGCCAATCTGGAGACCAGCAGCCGAGGTGTTTCCTCCATCGGAGATAATCTGGAGCTGGTGGGTAAGATCCAGGAGATGGGCTATGAGGCCTTTGCTTCTGTCGAAGGCTTTTCGCAGGAAATCTTCAATGCGCTTCCCGATATGTCCGTGTTTGGCGGCTTGAACGGATTTTTGGATCTGTCTGCCATCCCCGGCTTTACGGGCGATGCGTTGAAGCTGATCTGGGTTCCCATTCTGACCTTTGCCGCTTATTTCTTCAGCATGAAGATGTCCAGAAAGCTGTCCTATCAGCCTGCCACCACCGATCAGGCCATGGGTTGCTCCAACTGGATGATGGATCTGATGATGCCCCTGTTCAGCGTTTATATCGCATTCCAGGTGCCTGCGGCTCTGGGTGTGTACTGGATTTTCAAATCTCTCATTGGTGTGGGAAAACAGGCAATTTTGCACGTGGCAATGCCTTTGCCCAAGTGCACCGAAGAGGATATCAAGGCTGCTGAGAAGGAGCTCAATGCCCGTCAGGACAAGAGTACCAACGTGGTGAAATCGGGTAAGATCGTCCGTTCGCTCCACCACATTGACGATGAAGATTTTGAGGATACCGCTCCTGCTGCAAGAGCCCGGAGAGAGGCCATGGAGGCCGCTCAGCGAGAGGAAGAGGCCAAGCGTGCCGAGGCGGCAGAGCAGGGTCTGTTCAAATTTGCTCCCTTTAAGAAGGATAAGCCTGCCGATTCCCGCAAGGGGAAGAAGGACAAGAAGAAGGGTAAGGGAGAAGAGGACACCGATGCAGTGCAGGAGTCCAAAGACATTGAAACTGATACAAACGGAGAAGAAAAGTGAAGAAGGAAATTGTTGTAAGCGCAAAGACCGTGGAAGAAGCGGTAGAGAAGGCCGTCCTGGAGTTGGGCGCACCTTCTGCGGATCAAATTGAAGTAACGGTTTTGGAGGAGCCGAAGAAAGGCTTCCTCGGTATCGGTGCACAGGATGCCAAGATCTCCGCTACCTATACGGTAGGTGGTGAGGCCAATGCCTTGGCTTTCTTGGAAAAGCTGTTGGCCGATATGAATATTGAAGCTGAAATCACCATGACCGACGGTGATAACGGCGAGAAGCGGATCTCCATTACGGGAGAGGCTGCTGCTATTCTCATCGGACATCACGGTGATACACTGGATTCTCTTCAGTACTTGGCAAACCTTGCCGCCAACAAACGTGTGGACGGTAAAAAGGGTGATTATGTGAAGATCACTGTGGACGTCGAGGGCTACCGTGCAAAGCGTGAGGAAACGCTGCGTGCTCTGGCCAGAAGAATGGCCGCCAAGGTGCAGAAGTACAAGAAGAGCGTGATGCTGGAGCCTATGAATCCCTATGAGAGACGGATCATTCACTCCGAAATCCAGGAGATTGAGGGGGTTTCCACCAACTCGATCGGTTCAGAGGATAACCGCAAGATCGTTATTTTCTTGGAAACCGAAAATTAATAAAGAACAAAACCCATCGGTAACGTGAGTTGTCCGATGGGTTTTGTATGTGTCTATCTTTCTTTTACGATTTCATACGGCCGGTCGTTATATTATCGCAAAATCCAATGGGAGATCCCTTCGGAACACGGAGTGTTCCTCGGTTTTGTATCGGCTCGCTTTGCTCCCTCAACAAAACTTCGACTCGCCGCAAGCGGCTCGCTCAGGATGACAAAGACGGGGAGAACGCAAAAACCGTTCGTAACGGGGCATCGAGGGCGCCGATCCCGACCGCTTCCTTTGCCCTCGTCTTGTGTCATCCTGAGCGGAAACGGAGCAAAGCGGAGTTGGAGTCGAACATTTGCGGTCGAACGGAAGTGAGCGAGCAAATGCACAAGGCAAGGCCTTGTGGGATCTATAAAGGGATTCGGGTGTCTTTCTTCACACAATGTTACATTTGTAAAATAGGACAACCAAATCCCATGGGAGATCCCTTCGGAACATGGTGTGTTCCTCGGTTTTGTATCGGCTCGCTTCGCTCCCTCAACAAAACTTCGACTCGCTACGCTCGCTCCTCTTGCGAAACAAGTATGATGACAACGCTGACGGATAAGAAGTCTGACTTCCTCCGGTACACCTCATCCACCACTACCGTGGTCCCACTATTCCCTGCCGGGAAAGGCTCCGGTGAGGTGCGAACATTCACAACAGAGTGTGAAAGAACAGAGAGTGAAAGAAGCAGAGTGCGAAAGAAGCAAAGTGCGAAAGGACAGAGTGCGAAAAAAACAGATTTTTGCTTTGTTTTCCAATCAAAAAGAAAACCGACGGCATAACACAAGCCCATGAAAGATGGGCTTGTGCAGTGTCCGACGGTTTTCTCCCTTAGAAAGAGCGTAGCGCCCTTTGCTATATAAAGCGTAGGGCGCAATCCCTATTTGTGTGAAGTTCTTTGGGAGCTTGAGTGCCTTTCTTTCAAGAAAGGCCCTCAAAAAAACACGCATCCTTAACAATATGTTACATTCCCGTAGAGCCGAAGCCGCCGGTACCCCGTGCGGTGTCATCCAGCTCGTCGCACAGCCGAAAATCGGCAGAGACGTAGGGGGTCAGAACCAGCTGTGCGATTCGCTCACCGTGTGCCACGGTTTGCGCCTCGCTTCCGTGATTATGAAGTGCCACCATGACCTCGCCTCGATAGTCGCTGTCAATGACTCCAACCTTGTTGGCAGGTGCCAAGCCTTTTTTGGAGGCCAAGCCGCTTCTGGCGTAAATCAGACCCACCAGTCCCTTGGGGATCTCCATGGCCAAACCCGTATGGATCAAACGGGTCTCGGAGGGGGGGATGACCACAGGCTCTGAAAGGCAGGCGTAAAGATCGGCGCCTGCGGCCTCGATGGATCCGTAGGTGGGGAGAATGGCCTCGGGGAGGCATCGCTTGACGTTCATTTGAATGTGCATAGGTGTTCCTTTCTGTGCTGTCAGTTTTCGTCGTCCAGCTTGAGAACCGCCATAAAGGCCTCCGGCGACACTTGAACCGAGCCCAACTGACGCATCTTCTTTTTGCCTTCCTTCTGCTTTTCCAACAGCTTCTTCTTTCTTGTGATATCGCCGCCGTAGCACTTGGCCAACACGTCCTTCCGCATGGCCTTGACGGTCTCACGGGCAATGATACGGGAGCCAATGGCAGCTTGGATGGGAATTTCAAAGAGCTGACGGGGAATATTCTCCTTCAGCTTTTCCGCAATGCGGCGGGCACGGCCATAGGCCTTTTCCACGTGAACGATGAAGGACAGCGCATCTACT
>JAFTRT010000141.1 GCA_017462145.1 Clostridia bacterium | reverse complement strand
TTCAATCCCTCGTACGACAAGAAAAAATAACAAAACCGCCGTTGCCGCATTCATTGCGGCAACGGCGGTTTTGGACTGCATGACAGCCCTGTGTTATGCCCCGAATTTCTTGTTGTACGCCTCGATACACTCGCCGATGATCTGGCGGGCTTCCTCGGCACCAAACAGCTCCTTGACAGCCGTTTGTTTGTTTTCCAACTGCTTATAGACCGAGAAGAAATGCATGATTTCATCAAAAATATGGGAGGGAAGCTCATCGATGGATTGGATGTTATTGTAAGTAGGATCGGAGTAGGGAATGGCAATGATCTTATCGTCCAATGCACCGCCGTCGATCATTCGCATCACACCGATGGGGAACACCCGTACCAGTGTCATGGGCATGATCTGCTCCTGGCAGAGTACCAGGACGTCCAACGGGTCGCCATCGTCTGCAAAGGTACGGGGAATAAAGCCGTAGTTGGCAGGATAGTGCGTGGACGTATAAAGAACACGGTCCAGACGAAGAAGCCCTGTGTATTTGTCCAGTTCATACTTACAGCTGCTTCCCTTGGAAATTTCAATGACAGCGGAAAAATCGTTGGGGCAAATGTCCTTGGGGTCGATGTCTTGCCAAATGTTCATACGCAAACCTCTCTTTAAGTTTATTTTCCATAATCAAATTCAAAATCGTACATGGAGACTGTCATGCCGTCGGTACAGCCCTTTGCCTCCAACATTTCAAAGACACCGCTGTTTTTGAGAACCCGTTGGAAGAAATTCAGAGATTCGTAATCCTCAAAATTAACCTGTCCCACCAAATTGAAGAGCCACTCGCCTTCCACGTAGAAGGTATCGTTTTCTCTTCGGATCACCGTTTCCCGATCTCCCTCCACCAGGACATCTTCGGGGGTGTATTCCTGCTCATAAACCAAAATGGGGGGGAGATCACGCAAACGCTCTGCCACCAGATCGATCATCTCGCCCAAACCCTTGCCCGTAGCGGCGGAAACGTAGCAAAGCTCCCATCCGTTTTCGGCCACAAAGGCTTCAAATGCGGGAATATCCACTGTCTCGGGATCCAATACGTCGCTCTTGTTGGCAATGATGATCTGTGGGCGGGTGGCAAGAGCAGGGCTGTAACGCTCCAGCTCGCCGCAGATGGTTTGGATATCCTCAATCGGATCCCGTCCCTCTGTTGCGGCAATATCCACGACGTGCAACAGCAACCGGCAACGTTCCACGTGGCGGAGAAATGCATGGCCAAGGCCTGCGCCCTCAGCAGCACCCTCAATAAGTCCCGGAATGTCGGCAGCGACAAATCCGCTCTCTCCCTTGGTGGCGACCACTCCCAAATTGGGAGACAAGGTGGTGAAATGATACTGGGCAATTTTGGGTCTTGCCCCGCTGATTTGAGCCAAAATGGAGGATTTTCCCACACTGGGATATCCCACAAGACCCACATCGGCCAACATTTTCAGCTCCAACTCCAGCTCTCGTTCTTCTCCCTTGGTGCCGCTTTTGGCAAACATGGGAACCTGCCGGGTAGGGGTGGCAAAATGGCGATTTCCCCAGCCGCCCCGTCCGCCCTTACAGCAGACGTAATCAGCCCCGTCATTCTCACTCATGTCGTGAATGATCTTGCCGCTTGCGGCATCCTTGATCAGCGTTCCCGGAGGAACCGAAACGATCAGATCAGCGGCGGTTGCACCGTGGAATTTTCCACCCTTTCCGTTGCCGCCGTTTTCCGCAATGAATTTGTGTTTGTAGCGGAAGGCCAGTAGGGTGTTGGTACCCGTATCCACACGGAAGACCACGTTGCCGCCGTGGCCGCCGTCACCCCCGTCGGGGCCGCCGTGGGATACGTATTTTTCCCGTCGGAAGGAAACGGCACCGTTACCACCGTCGCCTGCCTTGACGTAAATTTTGACGTTATCAACAAACATATTTTACCTCGTAGGTGATAGCCTTTACTCCTCGCCCTTCATGCGAATCACCAAGCGAATGGGTGTCCCTCGGAAACCGAAGGTCTGCCGCAGGCAATTTTCGATGTAGCGCTGGTAGGAGAAATGGAACAGCTCTGCATTGTTGCAGAAGAGAACAAAGGTAGGGGGGGCTACGGAGACCTGCGTCATATAGTAGATCTTCAAGCGTTTGCCCTTATCGGTGGGCGGTTGCACTCGCATGGTAGCCTCGGAGAGCACATCGTTGAGCATTCCCGTGGAAATACGGGTGGTAGCTTGATTGTGCACGTACTTGATGTGCTCAAACAGGGTATTGATACGCTGCCCCGTCAAAGCGGAAACGTACACGATGGGGGCATAAGGCATATAGGCCAGTGCCGTACGGATGCGCTCGTTGAAACGATTGACCGTGTTGGTATCCTTTTCGATGGAATCCCACTTGTTGACCACAATGATGGAGGCTTTGCCCGCCTCATGGGCAATCCCCGCAATTTTTTCGTCTTGCTCGGTGATTCCCGTTCCTGCATCGATCATAATGAGACATACGTCGGCCCGTTCCACCGCCATGTGCGCACGGAGAACGCTGTACTTCTCGATCTTGTCGTTGATCTTGGAGGAGCGACGGATTCCTGCCGTATCAATGAAGGTAAAGGTACCTTCTTCGTTTTCTACACGGGAGTCCACTGCATCTCGGGTGGTGCCTGCAACATCCGATACGATATGGCGGTTTTCCCCTAAGATCTTGTTGATGATGGAAGATTTTCCTGCATTGGGCTTGCCGATCACGGCAACCTTAATGCTGTCGTCCGCCTCTTCCGTTCCCATATCCGCAGGGATCTGCTCCACAATGGCATCCAGCAGATCTCCCGTGCCGCTTCCGTGAACCGAGGAAACCGCAATGGGCTCGCCTGCAAAGCCAAGCTCATAAAATTCGTAAAACTCCAAAGGAGGGCCTCCCACGCTGTCACACTTGTTGATACAGGTGACGATGGGCTTGCGGCTCTTCTGAAGCATAATGGCAATGTCGCGGTCATCGGCGGTGAGGCCGGTACGCACGTCGCACATGAATACGATCACGTCGGCACTTTCAATGGCGATCTCGGCTTGAAAGCGCATTTGTTTGAGGATGATATCATCGGTCTTGGGTTCGATTCCTCCCGTATCAATGAGGATCATTTGCTTGCCGCACCATTCGGTCTCACCGTAGATGCGGTCTCTGGTTACACCGGGTACGTCCTCCACAATGGAGCGGCGTTCGCCGATGAGCTTATTAAACAGTGTGCTTTTGCCGACATTGGGGCGTCCGACAATTGCAACAACGGGTTTTGCCATGATGGTAATTCCTTTCTGTATGTCATTCTATGCCAAGCAGGGCACACAAAAATGCGGCACCGTCGCTGTCCGTGGGATGCACGGGAACGCCAAGCTCAGCGGAAATTTCTTCGGGAGAACGATCGTCCAACAGCAGGTCTCCCTCGGAGCGCAGAGCGGTGGAGGGAATGAGCAGAGCAGAGCCCAAGGGCTTGCCTGCCAGCTGCTTGCATAGATCCTGTCCCGTCAAAAGTCCGGCCACCGTCACCGTGTGACCGAAAAAGTCATTTTGGATGAGGTAAACCGAGACTTGCAAACCGTCAAACACTTCCTCTGCCATACGGCAAAGCTCGCAGATGTGTTGGTAGGCTGCTTCCCCGGTGGCAACCGAGACGTGTCTGGGTGGGCGGAAATCGGGTAGGTATTCCTCCTTGGCTGCAAGCTCGGCACAAAAGGAGGTTCGCATATCGGTTAAAAGTCCCACCCCGTTTTGAATTTGCGAATATTCCTCGTAATAATCTTCGTCGGGGAGGGGAAGCTCCGCCTTGACGTAAAACTCATCCGACGGGTAGATGAGACGGGTGCCGAAGGTCTTTTTACACCAGTCTCCGTAGGTGTTGATCTGACGGATGACCGCACGGCAATCCTCCTTGGTAAAGGCCTCCAACGGGTACAGCCCGTCTCGGTGGCAGGTCAGACCCGCCGGTACGACGGCCACGCTTTCCACTGCCGGGTGAAGGGCCATCAGATCGTGAAGCGTCCGATCCAGCTCACTGCCGTCATTCAGTCCTTTGCACAGCACGATCTGACAGCACAGAGAGATGCCGCCGTCGGCCAGCGTGCGCAGATAGGACAGAACCTCGCCTGCACGCTTGTTGTGCATCATACGGACACGAAGCTCGGGATTGGTGGTGTGAACCGATATGTTGACAGGGGAGATGTGCATTTCCACAATGCGCTCAATATCCCGCTGCTGCATATTGGTCATTGTCACGTAATTTCCGTGGAGAAAAGAGAGTCGGGAGTCGTCGTCCTTAAAATAAAGGGTCTTTCGCATTCCCTTGGGAAGCTGATCGATAAAACAGAATACGCACTTGTTCTCACAGGAATGTTTTTTGTCCATCAAGGGCGTCTCAAATTCCAGCCCAATGTCATCGTATTCCTGCTTTCGGATGGAGACCGAAAAGGGTTGGCCGTCTCGCAACAGAGAGAGGGTCAGCTCACGGTTGGCCAGATAAAAGCGATAATCCAGCACGTCCCGTATCTCACGGCCGTTGATGGAGACCAGGACGTCTCCCTCTCGGATCCCTGCACGCATGGCACGGCTTCTGGGCAATATTCCCGTTACAGTGACCATTCTCATTCCTCCTTTTGCAATTGGCATACCACCTCAATTTATAATTATACCACAGTTTGATCCGAATGTCAAAGGCTTTTTCCCGAAAAAAGTACACATCTGCATATTATGGGTCATTTTTTCATACTGTGGTACTGTCAAACCATTGCGAAAAGGAGAAACCGAGATGAATCAGAATTTTGATCAGCCTCGCCGAGCAGGAGGAGCGTTGCCGATTCCCCTGTGCGATACGGCGATCACCATGGATGTGACCAAGGACTATACGCGGCCGGACTATCAGCCCGAGGGGCGTCGGATCGTGCACGTGGAGGTCACGCCCCTGCCACCTGCCAAATACGTGACCGAACGGGGGGCGGAGCTAAACGGAAACGTGGACTACACGGTGCTGTACGTGGGAATGGACGGAGAACTGTACTCAGCTCCTCTGTCGGCAGAATACGGCGGCTCGGTGGCCTTTCGCCCCGAGATCGAGACCGATTCCTCCTCAGAGCTTCGTTTGCTTTGCGACGTGTGCTGTGATACGGTGAGTACACGGCTGACCGCTCCCAGACGGTTGACGGTCAAGAGTCGATTGCGTTGCCGCATGCTGGCATACGGAGAGATGGAGGCAGCAGATCCCGTAGGAGAGGATTCGGATTCGATCCGCCGTTTGGAGCGCAAGACCACGGCCGTTCATGCAACCGAGGGAAGCGGAGAGCTGATCACCTTGGAGTATAACCGTCCGTTGCCGTCGGAAAACGCCCGTGTGGTGGCCGCCGATGCCGTGGCAGTTTGTACGGAACGTCGATGTGAAGAGGGACGGCTCCAAATGAAAGGAAACGTAGAGGGACGCTTGCTGTATGCCTTGGAGGAAGAGAACGGCGTTCGCTATGAGACAAACGACTTTTCCGTGCCCTTTGAGGGGGAAGGAGAATATGACAGACCGGACGGAGCAGGGCAGGAGTCCTGTCGGATCCGCTGTCAGGTATCGGAGCTGTCTGTGGATGCGGCGGAGGGAGAGCTTCAATGCCGTATCGGTCTTTCCTTGGGCGGACAGATTCTTTCTCCTCTGTCGGTGTCTTATTTGGAAGATCTGTATTCCTTGGATCGCATGACCACCTGCGATTACGGAACCGTTGTGTTTCCTACGTCCGGTACTTGCTTTTCGGATCATTTTACCCAAAGCGAGCGTCCTACTCTGGCATCCTTGAACTTTACGGAAGCCACCGAGCTATTGGCTGTATTTGGAAGAGCTACCGTGGACGAGATGACGGCCACCGAGACCGGATGTGTGCTTTCGGGCAGAAGCCATTATACCGTAATCGGACGTACTGACGGGGAGATTGCAGCCTCCGAGCTGGTGCTCCCGTTCCGTTGGGAGCGTGAAGAGGTGGGCACCGACAGTTTTTTGTGCTCTGCTGATCTGCTGTCTGTTTCGGCACGGAGCGACGGAGAAAGCCTGATGCTGGATGCCGAAGTATATCTGAACGGCATTCTGATGGGAAGCGGGTCGGTTCAGACCCTGCGCAGTGCTTCCTTTGGAGAAGCTCTGCCCCGAGAGGATTGCGGCATGATTGTTTGTTATCCTGTCCCGGGCGAGAGCCTATGGAGCGTGGCGAAGCGATACGCTGTTGATCCTGCCGCTCTGTCGGGCGATCCGGAGCGAGATCGTTATGTGATGATCCGCAGATAAAAAATACCGTTTTCCGAATCACCGGCCACCGCTTTGGGTACTCTAACGAAAAAAGGAGGACGGAGCGTGGCAGGACGAATGGATTATCGGAGAGGAAAACGGTGCTTGGACGTGGCGTCGTCTGCATGCTTGTTATTGCTGATGAGCCTGCCCATGGCGGTGATCGCCTGCGCCGTGTCCGCAGAGTCGAAGGGCGGTCCTATTTTTCGGCAGATCCGTATCGGCCGAGAGGGCCGTCCCTTTCTTTGCTTCAAATTTCGCACCATGTATCAGAACGCCCCCAAAAGCTGTCCCGCTTCTGCGCTGACGGATCCGCAACGGTATGTTACCCCCTTGGGGCGGCTGTTGCGACAGACCAGCTTGGACGAGCTTCCGCAGCTTTGGAATGTTCTGCTGGGGGATATGAGCTTGGTAGGCCCCCGTCCCCTCATTCCGGAGGAGCGGAGCATCCACCGGATGCGACAACGATCGGGGGTCTATACCTGCCGACCCGGCATGAGCGGTCTGGCGCAGATCAGCGGACGGAATGAGCTGTCGGATGGAGAAAAAAACGCTTGTGACCGTTACTATGCAGAGCATCTCTCTTGGGGGTTGGATGCCAAAATCCTGCTTCACACCCTACGGTGTGTGGTCAGACGGGAGGGAATTTGTACGCCAAACGCTTCTTGCTCCTCTCCCAAACGCTTAACAGGAAAATAGCACCTCCCGCCCGCATACAATAGGGCAGGAGGTGATGGAATGAAATGTTTGGTTGCAGGAACGGTACGGTTGCTTTGTCTGCTCTTGGTCTGTCTGCTGATGGGATCCTGTGCGCAACGGGAGGAGCGGGCGGAGGATACCTTACAACAGATTCTCTCTCTTCTCGGTGAATATCCCACCGGTGTTACCTACCGTTTTCATGCGGAGGAAGGAATGGAGGATTATCTCTCCGAGGCAGA
>JAFTRT010000140.1 GCA_017462145.1 Clostridia bacterium | reverse complement strand
TGCGGCTGTTGAGCAGTTTGTTTTGATTCATGGTGTTACCTTACCTTTCTGCGATTTTGCTCAAGCCCAACGGCGTCGCTCATAGACGCGGACAGCGAGCAAAAGGAAGATACCGGTCACCGAAATGTAATAGAGAATATGAGAATAATCCAGCATACCGGAAGCGAAATCCGAGAAACGGGTCAAGATGCACAGAAAGTCCACCGTATAGCGAAGAAGGGTGGGCAAGGTCAGTGCGGAGGTGGCCACGTCCAACAGCAGGAAGACCACGATGATGGACACCGTAATGACAGCGGCGGCCAGCTGGTTCTCGGTGAGGGAGGAGATGAAGAGGCCGATGGCGATGAAAGCGGCTCCGATGAGGATGACGCCGACCACGGCACCTACGATCTGAAAGGTCAGGGGGCCTACGTGAATGTCACCCCAGGACTCGCCTGCACGCTCTTCCCAGCCGTACAGATACAGGGGAATGAGATTGAGGCAGGAGACCAGAACCGTTCCCACAAAGAGAGTAAAGGCGGCCAAGAACTTGCCCATGATCATGCCCCACGTGGAAATGGGGGCGGTGAGCAGGAGCTGCTCGGTGCGCAGCTTCTTTTCCTCGGAGAAGAGCTTCATGGTCAACAGGGGAATGAGGATCACGAAGGAGAAGAGCAGCAAGGTGAAATAGGTGCCCGTGTCATAGCTGGCAGAGCACAGGGTGGTATAACAGCACAGAGCGGCCGAAAGCGTCAGAAAGACGCCGATGTAAACAAAGCCGATGGTGTTGATGAAATAAGAGCGGAGCTCTTTTTTGAAAATGGCAAACATATTGTTTTCAGACCTCGATGGGTCGATACTCCTTTCTGTTGTGGTGCTGCAACGGCTTATGCGTTGTCGTCGTCAAAGAGGGAGGAGTATTCCTCCTGTCCCGCTTCGGCCTCCTTGGCCTTTGCGTTGTTGACCAAGGTTTTGGCCAGCTCCTCGGAGACGTCGGTCTTTCCTGCCTTCCGGGAGGGACTCTTCCGCTCATAGCGGTTTTTGGCGGTGCTTTGATCGACCACGGCCACAAAGATATCCTCCAGACTCATGCCAACCGACTCCAAGCCGATGAGAGGCCATTTCTTTTCGGAGAAGGTGTAGAAGAGGCTCTTGCGGATATCCACGCCTGCCTCGGTCTCGATCTGGAAGCAATAGGCATCGCCGTCCCGTTGGGGAAGGACCTCTGCGGACAGGATACCGGGCTTGGTTTTGAGAACAGCCAGCACGTCCTTTTGGGGCGCACAGACGGTCAAGCGGTAGCGGCGGTTGCTCTCCACGGCACGGGTGATGTTTTCGGTGAGCTCGTCTGCCACGATCTTACCCTTATTGATGATGATGATACGGTCGCACACCGCCTGCACCTCTTGGAGGATGTGGGTGGAGAGAATGACCGTGTGGTTTCGTCCCAAGCTGCGCAGCAGGTTGCGCACCTCAATGATCTGCTTGGGGTCCAGACCGACGGTGGGCTCGTCGAAGATGATGATATCGGGGTTGCCGATCAGTGCCTGGGCAATGCCCACTCTTTGGCGGTAGCCCTTGGACAGGTTGCGGATGACCCGCTTATACACGTCCTTGATCTTCACCACGTCGCAGATCTCTTCCAAATGCTTGGTGCGGTTGAGCTTACAGCCCTTCAGGTCAAAATTGAATTTCAAATATTCCTCTACGGTCATGTCTAAATAGAGGGGAGGCTGCTCGGGCAGATAGCCGATGTGCTTTTTTGCCTCCAGGGGGTTGTCCAACACGTCGATTCCCGCCACGGTCACCGTGCCCATGGTGGAGGACAGATAGCCGGTGAGGATGTTCATGGTTGTACTTTTTCCTGCGCCGTTGGGGCCGAGGAAGCCGACGATCTCGCCCTTCTTGACCTCAAAGCTGATGTCATCGACTGCGCAGTTGGTGCCGTAATGCTTCACCAGGTGTTCAATTTTTATCATGTGAGGAATTCCTTTCCTTTGATTTCTCGGAGGATATCCGTTTTCGGAAGACTCCCAAAAAAGAGTCCCATACAGAATAACAGTATATCACAAAAATATAAACAATTTATGAATAGAGTGGTTTTTTTGTCTTATTTTCGGCAGTTTTTCTATGATTTTTTTGTGAATCTTTTCTGTTTTTTCCAAAAGGGACGGAAAAATCGGAATCTGTGCGGGAAATCCTTGCAATTTGGAAAAACTTATGCTATAATAGAAGAGTTAAAGAGGATCAAAGGATATGACTTTGGAAAACGACCCTTGGGTCGGAGGAGGAAAATTGTGATTATTGCATTGGAAGACGCAAAATATAAGCTGATCGGCATGAGAGAGGATATCAAGGATCTGGGCTCTGCTCTGCGCATCGACGAGCTGCGGACAACGGCAGAGGAGCTGGATGCCAAAACCCTGGAGGCCGATTTTTGGTCCAATCAGGAGGTGTCCTCCAAGGTTTTGCAGCAGCTCAAGCAGACCAAGGATACCATTGAGGGCTACGAGGCACTGACCACCCGTTTGGAGGATGCCATTACCTTGGCGGAAATGGCCATTGAGGAAAACGAAGAGGGCTACGTGGAGGAGATCGAAAACGAGGTACGGGAGATCGCCGCAGAGGCAGAGGCCAAGCGGATTGAGATTCTGCTGTCGGGAGAGTACGATCGCAACAACGCCATCGTGTCCTTCCACCCCAGTGCAGGCGGC
>JAFTRT010000139.1 GCA_017462145.1 Clostridia bacterium | reverse complement strand
TCAGGGAGAGATTACCGTTACGTATGCGCTCTGTCCTCACAAGGGACGGCTTTCGGATAGCAAGATTGCCGAGCTTGCATACGATCTGAATCTTCCCATGACGGCGGTACGGGCAACGGGAAGCGAGGATCGGATTCCCCTGCAGTTCTCCGCTTTGACCCTGGACTGCGATCACGTGATGTGTGAGACCGTCAAGGAAGAGGAGAAGGGAACGGGACGGATCCTGCGTTTGTACGAATACAAGAACGTGCGGGATCATGTGACGCTAACCGTTGGGTTGCCGGCTCAAAAGGCCTATTTGTGCGATCTGATGGAGCAGGAGCTTTGCGAGCTTCCCATCTGTGACGGAAAGATCGAGCTGGATATCAAGGGCTTTGAGATTCTGACCGTAAAATTGGTGTGATTGTTCACCGAATACAAACCCCGTGGATTCCTTTCGGAATCCACGGGGTGTTGAATATGAAAACAGCCGATACCGGTTTTCACGGTATCGGCTGCTTTGATGTTCTGATTAAAATGTGATTAGCCTACCACGGGAGGAGTAACGGGGCCGGGGTTCTGCGTGCCCTCGGAAGTATCGGTGGTGGGCTCGGTTTCGGATACGTAATTGCCGTTGCAGTACAGGGTGTTGCCCTCATACTCTACACGGATCCAGCCGCCGCTGCTGACACCGGTCTGGGTCAGTGCAGCACCCTTCTTCATGATGACGGCAATGTCATCGTCGGTTCCAAAATAGCACCAACGGAGATTGAGGGTGTTGGCCGTTACATAAACGGTTGCGTTCTTTTCGGTATAAACGGTAAAGCTCTTATCAGCGGTCACATAGTCGGTCTTGATGTAACGCTCGTTGCCATCTACCATGATCACGCTCCACTTGTTGTTGTATTTCACGCGGGTGTAGCTTTCGCCAAACTTCACGGTGCCCGCAATGTTGCTGGTAGAGGAGGTGCTGTCCGAGGTGCGAACGTTGCAGGACAGGCAATCTACGATATAAACGGTGTTGCCGTCGGTGATCCAGGTGTCGTTGGCGGCCGTGGTGGTTTCGGTGTTGTTGCTGCCGTTGGTGGTGGTCTCGGTGGGATCTACGTAAAAGTCCTCGGTGGTGGTGGTCTCGCCTTCGCTGTCACCGCCGTCGCCGCATGCGACCAGAGAAACCGTGAGTACTGCCATCAATGCCAGAAAAAGTGCCAAAAATTTTTTCATTGTTCTGTCTCCTTTGTTTTATGATTTTCCCCTTGTTTCTCTCACAAGCGGTCTTAATACAAAAATGAAAGAGAAGGACTGCAAAGCGTCATCTTCCTTATACATCATTATACCATAACGGGGTAGAAAATGTCAAGCGGATTTTGTGGAATTTTACAATCTTTTTTACGGATTGCCGTTCCTTTTTTTGACATCCTCGGCAATGAGCAAGCGCAAGGCTCCGATGGCACAGCGAATGGCGCTGTCGGTATCGTGTACCTCTGCATCACCGCTGTCCAAGCCCTCGTTGACACGCTCTTGATTCCACACCGAAAGGAAGACCGCACCCGTGCGCAGATTTCGTGCGGCACCGACGGTAAAGAGGGTTGCCGCTTCCATTTCGCTGGCCAGTACCCCCAGCCGTTTCCATGCCTCCCATTTGGCCAACAGCTCACGCTCCACGGGCATACGGTGGGGAGAGTGCTGTCCGTAGAAGGAATCCTTGCTCTGCACGGTTCCGATGTGGAAGCGAGGCCCGCTTTCCGAGGCGGCACGGCAAAGGGCAAACAGCACGTCGGGGTGAGGGACGGCAGGGAATTCGATGGGAGCGTATTCACGGGAGGTTCCGTCTTGGCGGACGGCACCGTTTGCCACCACCAAGTCGCCGGCCTGTACGTCCAAAGCGATTCCTCCGCAGGTTCCGATTCGGATCATGGTATGAGCACCGCAGGCGGCCAACTCCTCCACGGCAATGGCGGTGGATGGGCCACCGATACCCGTGGAGCAAACGGTGACAAGCTCCCCTGCCAGTGTTCCGCACCAAAGCTTAAATTCCCGACGCTCGCAAAGGGGATAGGGGTCCTCCAAATAAGCGGCGATCTTTTCACAGCGTGCGGGGTCTCCCGGCAGCAGACAATAGCCGCCGATCTCTCCCGGACGGGCGGCAATATGATATTGAACGGCATGATCCTGTAGCATGGTGATTCTCCTTTGTTCGTTTGGTTGATTCTACCTCTATTATAGCACAAATTTTGTAAAATACAAGGTATAGAACCCACCTTTTTGCAAACAATATGGATACAATACCGAAGAAGGGAGCAAATCGCATGGGGGATAAGGTTCTGAAATTTGATGAGCCCGTTTACATTTCCGGTTGGGCGTCGGTGGTTGGAAAAAAGGAGTATGAGGGACCGCTGGGGTCCTACTTTGACATTCACGATCTGACGGATAAATTCGGCATGAAGACGTGGGAGCTGGCCGAGGGGGAAATGCAACGGATCGCTCTGCGCACGGCGTTGGCCAAGGCATCGGCACGGGAGCGGGAGGTGGAGCTGTTATTTGCGGGAGATCTGCAAAATCAATGCGTGGGCTCGGGCTACGGCCTTCTCAGCTTTGACATCCCTTATCTTGGGCTGTACGGCGCTTGTTCCACCGCAGCAGAGGGACTGCTGCTGGCGGCAATGTCGGTGTCCTCCGGCTTTGCCGAGCAGGCCGCCGCCGTGACATCCTCTCATAACTGCGCCGCAGAGCGGCAGTACCGAACGCCCTTGGAATACGGTGCTCAGCGTTCTCCTACCGCACAATGGACGGTGACGGGTGCGGGAGCATTTTTGGTGGGACGCTCGGGTGGTGTCCGAATTCGGGAGGCAATGCCGGGAATCGTGGTGGAAAAAGGGGTTCGGGATGCCTCCAATATGGGGGCGGCCATGGCGCCGGCGGCGGCTGACACCCTATGCCGCTATTTTCGTACCACGGGTCTGACCCCCGAGTCCTTTGACATGATTCTGACGGGAGATCTGGGAGAAGAGGGGGGAAACATTTTGTGCGAGCTGATGCGTTCGGAGGGGTTTGATCTTGCGCCCTGTTATCGGGATTGCGGAACGGTGATCTACGATCCCGTCCGACAGGATATGCACGCAGGGGGATCGGGATGCGGTTGCTCGGCGGTGGTGCTGGCCTCTTTTCTTTGCCCCAAGCTGGAGAGCGGAGAATTGGGGGATATTTTGCTGATCGGAACGGGAGCAATGATGAGCCCGTCGGGGCTCTTACAGGGAGAGGCCATTCCTGCCGTGGCTCATTTGATTCGTTTGGGTGGAGAGGAAAGGAGACGGAGACGATGACGGTGGTGGTATCCTTGCTCAAGGCATTTGCGGTGGGAGGGCTTTTTTGTGTTGTAGCACAGATTCTCATTGATAAAACGGCGCTGACTCCTGCCCGCATTTTGGTGACCTACGTGGTTGCGGGGGTTTTGTTGGGTGCGGTGGGACTGTATGCGCCCTTGTCGGAGTTTGCGGGAGCCGGGGCATCCGTACCCTTGACGGGCTTTGGCAATCTGATTGCCGAGGGGGTTCGGAAGGCGGTGGAGGAAACAGGTCTGTTGGGGGCATTGACCGGCCCGCTGACTGCCGCTTCTGCCGGTATTGCGGCGGCACTTTGTTTTTCCTTCCTCGCCGCTCTGTTGTCCAAGGGGGGCAGACCCAAATAAGAGGGAAGAACCCAAATCGCTTGCGGCGACATAGAATAAGAAGGGATGCTCCCATGGATGGAGGAAATGATTTCCGCAGGAGCAAATCCTTGAGAACTGATTAAAAGCGGGTCAAATGCGGTAACAATAACAGTGCCCGAAAAAATTGGTTTGGAGAGTGAAATCAAATGAGTGTGAAACGAGGAGATATTTACTATGCGGATCTGAGCCCCGTGGTGGGAAGCGAGCAGGGCGGCCTACGGCCTGTCCTGATCATTCAAAACGACGTGGGGAACCGATACAGTCCAACGGTCATTGCTGCCGCCATTACCTCTCGGATGAGCAAGACCAAGCTGCCCACCCACATTGATATCTATGCGGATCGGGCAGGGCTGACCAAGGATTCGGTGGTGTTGTTGGAGCAGATCCGAACATTGGATAAAAGACGGCTGAAGGAAAAGATGGGACATCTGGATGAGACGATGATGCCTGCCATCGACCGTGCCATTGCCGTCAGCTTTGGCCTTGGCGGAACAGCGGCACCTGTGACAACGGGTACATCCAACGCCGCCCCGGCTGCCGCCTCTGAGCTACCCAAAACGGAGGGAGCAGATGCGCCCCATACGGCCTGAACAAGATGCCGAGCCTGTCGATACAGGCTCGGCATCTGCATGTTTGGAGAAAGTTCACAAAATATTTTGATTCCATTCAAGCTTCTGTCAAGGCCGTTTGTTATAATGACAATGAATTGGTATCACGATAAGGAGAGCGGCATGAAACATATTGAGACCTATACCACCCGTTGGCATGACACCGATGCGTTCCGTCGGGTGCGTCCCACTCAGATTTTGGTGTATATGCAGGAGACCTCCAACCGACACATGGCGGCAATGGGAAAAACATTGGATGCCCTTCGAGACGAGGACGGGCTGGCCTTTTTGCTCAGCCGCATCCGTTTGGAGCTGTGTGCTCCCCTTTATATGGGGGAGGAGATTACGGTGGAGACCTGGACCTGTGAGAGCCGAGGCTTTGGGTTCTTGCGGTATTACCGCGTTTTGAGGGGAGAAGAGGTCATTGCCAAGGCCGAGACGGTATGGGCACTGCTTCGTCTGTCCGACCGCAGGCTGTGCCGCAACGACTCGGTGGATCTTGGCTTTGTCAACGACGAGGCACCCGAGGTGCTGTCAATCCCCACTCGCTTCCGTGTTCCCAAGACCGAAGAGTTGACTCTTTGGGGAGAGCGTCCCATCCGATATTCCGATCTGGATTACAATATGCACATGAACAATACCCGATATGCCGATATGCTCTGCGATTACCTCCCGTTGGACGAGGTGGGGCAGATCAAGGGAATGTCTTTGGCTTATTTGCACGAGGCGGGCTACGGGCAAACGGTTTCGGTGTACGGTTGCCGTAAGGGCGATGGGTACGACGTGAGAACGGTCAACCGAGAGGGTGAGGCTTGTCTAGAGGCGGAAATCATTTTGGCCTGACGCGATTCGGAAGCCCTTGGAACAAATATAAAATGGTGTGCCGAAACGATCCGTCTTTACCGGTTGGGGGTTGTAAACGGATCGTTTATGCGGTATGATATTGGGAAATCACAAAAGCGGAGGAAACTTGTGTTTGGGTACGTAACGGCGGAGCGCACCGAATTGAAGGTGCGGGAGGATCGATATTATCAAGGGTTGTACTGCGGTCTTTGCCGTTCGATGGGACGTTGCACGGGGCAGTGCTCCCGTATGGCACTCAGTTATGATTTTACCTTTTTGGCCTTGGTTCGGCTGTCCTTAAACGAGACCGAGGTTCGCTTTGTTCCCAAGCGATGCTTGGCACATCCCTTGACCAAGCGACCCGTCATGCTCCCCAATGAGGAGCTGGAATATGCGGCGGCCGCCGCTGCTCTGCTCCATGAGCGGAAGAATGCGGACGATCGCTCGGACGAGCGAGGGCTGCGCCGCTTGCGTTCTTGTCTGTTGGCTCCTTTCTTTCAACACGGCAAACGGAAAGCGTTGAAGCGGTTCCCGGCGCTTCGTGTTTTGGAGGAGCGGTTGGATCGATCCTTGGAACGGCTGTCCGCTATGGAGCGGGATCGGCAAAAGAGTGTCAATCTCCCTGCCGAGCAGTTTGGAGAATTGCTGGGTGAGGTGATGTCCTTCGGATTGGAAGAGAAAAAAGCACCGATCGCCCGTGAGATCGGACGGTCTGTGGGGCAATGGATCTATATGGTCGATGCCTTGGACGATCTGGAGCAGGATGCCGAAAAGGGACGGTATAATCCCTTTCTGCTGTTGTGGGACGGGATTCCCGACCGAGAGGAAAAGGAGCGCATCGGAGCGGCTCTTTGCTGCCAGCTTCAGCGTGCCTCCGATGCTTTGGATCTGATGTCCTTTTCCCAAGATCCGGAGCATATACGGCAACATCTGTTGGAAAATATTTTACATTTTGGTCTGCCGGCAAGGGCCGACAGAATTCTGTCCGACCGGCATGCCTGCAAGGCGGACAAAGAACAAGAAAATAACCGAAAGGAATCGGAGAAATGAACGATCCGTATCAGATTTTAGGCGTATCTCCGGATGCGTCGGACGAAGAGATTAAAAAGGCATACCGAGGATTGGCACGAAAGTATCATCCCGATAAATATCGAGACAGCGATCTGGCCGAATTGGCAAGTGAAAAAATGAAAGAGGTCAACGCCGCTTACGAGCAGATCCAAGAGATGCGCAAGAACGGCGGAGGACGGCAGACAAGG
>JAFTRT010000138.1 GCA_017462145.1 Clostridia bacterium | reverse complement strand
TGGCCAAAGACATCCCTGCATCGCAGTTGGAAAAGGCTGCGATCACGTTGGGGGATTGAAGCTCCCGGCTGATCAAACCCGTATTCCAATCGTAGAAAAAGCCGGTGTAGATCATACCGCCAATGCAACAGGCAATGAGAATCAGCACGGGAATGACCAAATGGCGAACCTTCCCTTTGGGATTGCCCTCGATCTCTTCTCCCTCTTCTGCATCCTCCTTGACGCCGGCAAAAACGTCGCCCGTCTGCTCGGCAATGTCGTCCGTCCGTTTCATTTTTCCAAAGTCCACCTTCAGGTAGCACAGGGCAAAGACCATGATCAAAGTCAAAAGCGCATACACGTTAAAAGGAATGGTCTTGATAAACACCATCAGACCGCCTCCCTCTACCTCGCTGGAAACCGCAGCCGCCCAACTGGAGATCGGTGCAAGAATACACACGGGAGCAGCGGTGGAATCGATAATATACGCCAGCTTGGCACGGGAGACCTTAAATTTATCGGTAACGGGACGCATCACCGAACCCACGGTGAGACAGTTGAAATAGTCATCCACAAAAATGAGACATCCCAAGCCTGCCGTAGCCGCCAAAGCGGAGCTCTTGGATTTGATCTTCTTCCCTGCCCAATCGCCGTACGCTCTTGCGCCGCCCGATTTCTGCATGAGAACCACCAAAATCCCCAACACCACAAGGAACACGATGATGGGAACGTTTTCTCCCACCTTTTCGCTCATGACCTTAAACACGGTAAACAGAGCATTCAACGGGTCGCCGCTCACGTAAAGCATCGCACCCACAAAAACACCAAGGAAAAGCGAAATATAGACCTGCTTGGTCACCAATGCCAATACAATGGCAACGATCGCAGGCAAAAACGCCCAAAAAGTACCTTCCATTTTCTTTCTCCTTTGTTCAATATAACAGAGTTAAGAAGAGTATAGCACAGCTTGTTGGCGTTGTCAACTGTTTTTTCGCCCTTTCGCACCAAAAGAGGGCTCTCCGAACGAGAGCCCTCTGGATCCTTAAGAATCGATACAATCGGGAAGCTGCGACAAGGAGGTCAGCAAATAGGTCACACAGGGGGAAAGGGACGCATCGTAGGGCTGAAGATCCGGGATCATCGCCACAGACATGCCGGCCCTGTAGCCTGCCAGCACACCGTTTCGGGAATCCTCTGCCACCAGGCACTCCTCCGGTGACAGCCCCATCTCTCGGGCGGCCAGCAAAAAAATGTCGGGAGCCGGCTTGCTCTTTTCCACCCTCTCTCCGCTGATGATACAGGAAAAAGAATCGGCCAAGCCCGTGCGGGTCAAAAAATCATCCATGCGGAACCGAGGTGCCGAGCTGACCAAGGCCGAGGCGACTCCCCGCTCTGCCAACGCACAAAACACGTTGGGAACACCGTCCTTCAGCGGTACGCCGTCCCGTTCGATCTCCTCGGCAATGAAGGAAGCACGCAGAGAAAGCATACGGGAGTAAGGAAAATCCGCACCCCAATTCTCGTAAAAATATTGACCGATATCCGTCTCGCTGACCCCGAAGATCAAGGGCATCACATCATGCATATTGCCTGCAAAGGACACTGCCTCCGCCGCACGAACCCAACTGCGATAGTAAATCTTCTCGGTGTCAAACACCGTTCCGTCCATGTCAAATAAAACTGCTTTGATCATGGTCACCTCATCCGATCTGCTTTCCCACAGCTCCTCCCGGATGGATCAGAGCAAAATCCGACAGGGGGTAGTCCTTGGCCTCCATTAAGCCCATCATCAGCGCATCAAAGATGGCAATGGTGGCGGCAAAGCTGGCAGTGGACATGACACCGTAGCGGTCACTTTCGGGCACATCGGGCAACCGCAAAACCGCATCCGCCGCCTTGGCCAAAGCAGCTTCGGGCTTGGCGGTGATCACAAGAATCGGACACCCCTTTTGCTTTGCAATGTCACAAAGGGGTAACAGCTCATCGGTCTTGCCGCCCTTGGAGACCAGCACCAAGGCATTGCCCGCCTGTAACGCACCCATTCCGCCGTGCACCGCCTCGGAGGGGGGCACAAACTTGGCAGGACATTCGATACAGCAGAGAGAATGGGCAAATTTTTTGGCCGCAAAACCGGAAGATCCACAGGCCGACGTAACGGTCATCTTGGATTTCAATAAAATTGTTAACGCCTTGAGGAACTCCTCTCGGTCCATTTCCTCGGCAAGACGGGCAACCGAAACGGCCTCGTTCTCTACCGCACGGTGCATCACGCCAAACATGCCGTCGTCTGCCACTCGGTTGGCCTCCGCCTCCGTAAAGAACAGATCATCGTACAGCCAAAGCACCGAATAGCGATCCTTCAAATCCTTGGCCAGCCAAATGCCGGTTTGAATCTTCTCCTTTCCGTACATGGCCTCAAAGGCAGACAGATCAAAGCCTACGTCGGTCAGCATGGTGCGGATCTCGTCGGCGGTGGGGCACTCTGCCAAAATGTCCAGCACCTGTTGCCAATGGGTACGGTAGATCTCGTCCATGGGGCGGTCATACCGTCCGGCCGTCCGTTGCAAATCCCGTACCTCCTTGCGGCACTTGCCGTACACCGCACGGTAGCAAGCGTCTCTCGTTTCCTCCGACAGGTGGTGGAACACCGGCTCTTTGACCTGCCCGATCTCCTCTCGCAGAGCCGCCGTCACCACAGTGGAATACCCCACGTCGGTTCCGTGAAGAAAATAGGGCTTGTTTTGGAGCAAACCTGTAATTTCAAAATAATGAGACAGATGGTGCTCGCTTCCCGATCCGGGGCGGGTCGTCGACAGCAGGGTCAGACAGGCACCGATGAGAACCAAGGTCTCCATCAGCTCCCCGATCGCCCACGGCTCCCGTCGGGTCAGAGCCACGGCACTCCGACGGATATCGTCGGTCTTTTGCTTGACCAGATCGTACACAAAAGGACACAGATATTCCCCGTTGATCAGCGCACTCAGCTTCCAATCGCACAAAGCACTGTATTTACCGATGATATCGGCGTAGCCCGAACGGATCATCTCCATGGGAGCATCTTTCAAAATATCCACGTCACCCAGGATCAGCGTGGGGGCGTTGGTGGTGTCGGTCACCTTCATCCCATCCAAGATCATGGCCGCTCCCGAGGAAGCATAGCCGTCCATGGAGGGTGCCGTCGCAATAATGCCGCTGCGGATGCCTGCGTAAAAAGCAACGTATTTACACAGATCGTTAATGACCCCCGAGCCAATGCCCAGCACCAGATCGGTGTCCTCCGTCATCTGAGCACGGATGGCCGCAATGCTCTTCTCATCGGGCACCAACAGTGCATCCTCAAACAAGCATACGCTTTGGATGC
>JAFTRT010000137.1 GCA_017462145.1 Clostridia bacterium | reverse complement strand
GGAATCGTGAACAGGTGCTGATGTAGCTTTTCTCCCGACGGTCGAAAAGCGTTTCATTACATTTGAGTTCAAATCCATCGGTTAAAAAGCCAAAATATCTTTTTTATCCACCCTCCACAAAAAATCGGCAAGCTCCTCATGGACGCTTGCCGATTTTATTTTTCGTTTTCTCTTTTTCCCCCTTGACTTTTTCCCACAATCAAAGTATAATGAATCCAATATCATGTTACAAGGAGGCATCATCATGCAGCGTATCAGAACCCCCTTTTACGGTTTGACCATCGGCTGTGACGACGGATTGATCACCTATGAGACCCCCACCTTTACCAAGAAGCTGAGCGGTCCTGTGTTTGAGATCGACGGCGAGGAGCTGCTCCCGTCCTTTCAATCGGTTGCACTCGTTTCCGAAATCCGGCGCAATGCCAACATCACCGAATACACCTTCCGTGCGGTATATGCCGCCCATCCTGCCCTGACCTTGCATCTGACCGTCCGTGTAGCGGAAAAGTCCCCCATCGTAAAATTCAAATACGAGTTAACGGGTAATGGCACGGAACGCCTGACCAAGACCAATGGGGATAAGCTGGATTACTGTGCCCTCCGTTTGGGTGCGGACGATCAAACCACCGAGGTTCGTTTTTCCGAATTCAATAAGATGATCCACAGCTTTTGTATGAATGAGGTTCCCCTCAAGGACAGCTTCTTCGTACACAGCAGAACGGTGATGGGCCCCCTGATGGCCGTAACCGACGGCAATCACAGCTTTCTCCTTGCCTACGAACACGGCTCCCAGTATCCCGATGCCTTTTTGCATTACCGCTTGACACCGGCCAAGGAGATCATTCTGTCTGCCAAAAAAGGAAATTATCTCTCCGGCACTGCGCTGAACGAGCAGCCCTTTGAAAGCGTTTGGTTTGACTTTGGCACCGTAGCGGGCAGCGTAGATGACCTTGCCGCAGCCTTCCGTGAATTCCAGCTCAAGTACGTCACCCTGAATACGGAAAGCCGCAAGCCTTACATTTATTATAATACGTGGAACTTCCAAGAGCGAAACAAATGGTGGAACGAAAAAGCATACCTGGCCGACATGACCGAGGAGCGTATGCTGGAGGAGATCGATGCCGCCCACGAAATGGGCATCGAATATTTTGTCATCGACACCGGTTGGTATGAAAAGACCGGTGACTGGGAGATCAGCACCAAGCGCTTCTCCAAGGACATGAAGCTGGTACGGGAACGGTTGACTTCTTACGACATGAAGCTCGGCCTTTGGATCGGTCCTACCTCCGCAGGCTTCACCAGTAAGATTCTGAAGGACTGCCCCCATTGCGAGCTCGATTGGAATGGACAGTACTCCCACCGCCCCATTTGGGAAACCGAGGAAAGCTATGATATGTGTATCGTAAGCCCCTTCTGAGAGGCCTTTGCCGACAGATTGATTGCCCTTTCCAAGACCCTTGGCGTCAAGTATTTCAAGTGGGATGCCATCCAACAGTACGGATGCAATTCTCCCTCTCATTACCACGGGACCGCAGAGCATACACCGGAGGAAAGAGCAGATTGCTACGCATTCCAGCTTGGCATCTACATGGAAAAGATCGTCAACCGCATCTGTGAAGCTTGCCCCGACGTGATCGTGGACTTTGACGTGACCGAGGGGGATCGAAGCGTAGGCCTTGGCTTTTTGTCGGTAGGCAAATACTTCCTGATCAACAGCGGCCCTTACTACAAGGATTACAACATTCCGTGGGATGACGATTTGGCTTGGACCAACATCTTCATCTATCCGGGTGCTCCCCGCTCTTGGATCTGCCGTAGCCCTCTGACCTTTGATAAATGGATCCCGTCGGTTCTCTTCCTGACCCATTATCTTCCCGATGATCCCATGGATTCCCAGGATATCAACCTGGCTTCTCTGATCTTGGGACAGAACGGTATTTGGGGAGACCTGCCCAACGTATCCAAGGAGGGTCGGGCACGGTTCAACCAAATTCTTTCCCAATATAAGCTGGTCCGTGAGGATATTACCGCCGAGGCGGCCGTTCACAGCGGCATGACCGGCTCTGGCTTTGAATGCTACGAAAAGATCTTCTCCGAAACCGGAAAGGGCGTGGTCTGCGTCTTCTCTACGGTTCAGGACACCTTTGAATACGTAACGGAAAAGAAGGTCCATCCCTCCGTATGGTCCTCGGTTCCCGCAACGGTCACCCACCTTGCGGACGGAACGGCAAAGATTGAGGTGGAATTTAACGGCGACGGTGCGGCCATGATCTTCTTCGGCGTTTGATCCCGTTTGATCACCGCTTTTTGAAAGGAGCTTCTATGGACATTCAGGCCAAGCTGTTTTCCGGCTACCACGGACGCTGTCACTGCCAGGGCATTGCCGTAGATCTCCAAAAGGGATATATCTATTATTCGTTTACCACCAAGCTGATCAAATCCGATCTTCAGGGCAATCTCATTGGCAGCGTGGACGGGCTGATCGGTCACCTTGGCTGTATTGATTTTTGCCGGAGCGACGGACGGGTCTATGGCTCGTTGGAATACAAAAACGACGTCATCGGCCAAGGAATTTTGAAGAATCTGCAGCTGACCGATACCCAAATGACCAATGCCTTTTATTGCGTGATCTTTGACGTAGATAAGATCGACCGCATGGGCATGAATGCGGAAACCGACGGCATTATGCGAGCCGTCTATCTGCCTGAGGTGGTGGAAGATTTTGAGGGTCAGGTCACCGTGGACGGAAAGACTCTGCCCCACCGCTACGGATGCAGCGGGATCGACGGGCTGGGTTGGGGTCCTCATTGGGGAAAGACCGACGGCGAGGAGCTGCTCCGCATCTGCTACGGCGTTTACGGCGATCCTCTCCGCACCGATAACGACGACCAAATCATTCTGACCCTGGATGCCAAGGACTGGTGGGATACCCTTGCCCTGCCCTTGCGACAGGATCAAATGCACCAATCGGGTGCCAGAAGCCTCACCAAATGCTTTGTCCATACAGGCAGCACCAACTGGGGCGTGCAAAATCTGGAATACGATGCCTACCTGCAACGCTGGCTCCTTGCAGTTTACCGTGGCAAAAAGCCTCAGTTCCCCAATTACGATCTGTTTTTCATCTCGGCAACAGCACAACCCACTCCCTCCACCCATTCGGTGTATGGAGAAGAAATCCTGACCCTCCCGCTCGCATGCGAGGGAATTCGCTTTCCCTATGGCTCCACCGGCCTGTATGCCTTCGGAGACGGACGGTATTATTTCTCTCAGCACGGAAAGCACGATGAGTTGGGACAGTATACCCATGCGGTCCTCTACCGTGCCGTCCCCCCCGAAGAGGGCTTCTTTCAACCCATGGGTTGAAGGATTTCATAAGGGTTAAGGGGTTTTGAGGGGCTTTTCTTTCAAGAAAAGCCCCTCAATCTCCCCAAAGAACTGCACAAAAAAAGAATTGCGCTCTACGCTTTGTACGGCATAAGGGTGCGTGGTTTTTTGAGGGCCTTTCTTGGAAGAAAGACCCTCAAGCTCCCAAAGAACTGCACAAAAAAGGTTTTGCGCCCTACGCCTTGTGTGGCAAAGATCGTTACGCTCTTTCTAAAGGAGAAACCCGTCGGACAACTCACGGTACCGATGGGT
>JAFTRT010000136.1 GCA_017462145.1 Clostridia bacterium | reverse complement strand
CCTGCCTCTGAGGCCGATCTTTACGCAAACAGGCTGCTTTGTCTCGCCTTGGATATCGGAGAATCGCTTTTGAAGAGTGGCGCGGAAATTCATCGGGTGGAAAACACCGTCGAGCGGATTTGTCACGCCTACGGTGCGGTACACGTGGAGGTCTTCGCCATCACCTCGCTGGTCATGGCGTCGGTGCGAATGAAGGACAACGGCTATTCCTCTCAGATTCGCCGTGTCTATTCCTCCACAAACCGCCTTGCCTGTCTGGAACATTTCAACAATCTTTCCCGTGAGATCTGCCGCAATACCCCGCCCTTGGACGAGGCCGACCGCATGATCCGCGAGGCACAGAAATACAAAAAGTATCCTTTCTGGGTGTTTTTGCTGGGCTGCGGAGTGGCCGCGGGAATGTTCACCGTCTTTTTCGGCGGGAACATTTTGGATGCGCTGCTGGCAACCGTTCTGGGATGCTTTGTGGCGGTGCTGGAGCAGATCCATTCGGCTTACATCAATCAGCTTGCAAAGCTGATGATCACCTCATTTATGGTGGGGTGTCTGGCTAACTTGGGTGTCTGGCTGGGTTTTGGTGCCCATGCCGATGCCGTGATCATCGGAACCATCATGCTGCTCATTCCCGGTCTTGCCTTCGGTAACGCCATCCGCGATCTGCTTTGCGGCGACATTCTGGCGGGAATTTTAAAAACTGTTCAGTCCTGTCTTTCGGCGGTGCTCATCGCCTTTGGATTTATGCTGGCAACGCTGTTTATGGGAGAATTGGGAATCGTGACTGCGGGAGGCGTGTTGTCCCATCCCCTGCCCGTGCGGCTGATCACGGCGGTGTTTTCCACATTGGGCTTTATGGGGCTCTTCCGGTCCAAGCTGAAAAATCTTCCCGTTGTGGCGGTATGTGCCCTGTTTGTATATTGGATCTACGATTACAGTTGCTTTTTGGGCTTCTCCCCTTTTATTGCGGCTTTTTTCGCCTCGGTGTTTAACAGTGCATTTTCCGAGATTAGCGCACGAGTTTTTCATGCCCCCGCGCTGGTGTATTCCTCCTTGGGCGCCATCTCCATCGTACCCGGAAGCAGTCTTTACTACACCATGAATGCCCTGCTGTTTGATAAATCCGAGTTGATCCGCCATCATTTCGGCGAGACCCTGCTCATCAGCGCGGGCATCGCCCTTGGCACCGTCCTTGTACTGCTTCTGACCACCATTCTCACCCGCTTCGGCGAAAAAAGACGGGAGAAGAAAACAAAAGCAAAAAAATAACATTTTTTGCGCATGGGTTGATCTGTAAAAAATATTTTATAATTCAAAAAATAGGAGGTTCGTTATGAAAAGGTTCACGTTGATCATACTGTCGGTCTTGACTCTGCTTTGCTGTTGCATCATGCTTTCGGGGTGTGAATTGCTGTATGAATACGGCATACTCTGCCGTCATGAATACACCATTACCGAAACGCCCGCAACGTGTACATCTCCGAAAATTCAGGTCAATTCTTGTGTCAATTGCGGAAAAACATATCAACACGAAATCGGACAGAGGTTGCCGCACACCGAAATTCCCGTGGAAGGCTATGCCCCCACCTGTTCAAGCACGGGGCTGACCGACGGCTCAAAATGCGGTGTATGCGGAAAGGGACTTGGATGGCAAGAACCCATTCCCACAGACCCTAACCTACACTCACCGGTAACCATCAATGGCTATCGTGCCACCTGTACCAAGGAAGGCTTGACGAATGGAACAAAATGCGAGTTGTGCGAAGAGGTGATCGTTGAACAAACGGTAATTCCTCCCGATCATCAGGGAATCGTAACCAAACAGGCTGCTGCTCCCACCTGTACCGAAAGTGGATGTACAGCAGAACTTGTTTGCCTCGTTTGTAACGCACTGGTGCAGGAATCGGTTACACTGGCACCTACGGGGCATACAGAGGTGAGAGAGATTTTGCAAGCACCTACCTGTACACAAAGCGGTATTGCACGCTCTGTCAAATGCTCCACCTGTGAATTTGTTATTTCCTCCGTTGAAACGCCAATTCCGGCACTCGGACACAGCGATGCCGACACAAATGATGTGTGCGATACCTGTGACGTCCTTTTTGGTGGAAACATAATAGAGATTTCCACAGTATTGCAACTCAAACAGATCGTCAATGACTTGAACGGCAAATACCGACTGGTGGCCGATCTCACGATTGATGGGGCATGGTTGCCGATCGGAACAGAAAATGACCCCTTTACAGGATATTTTGACGGAAACGGTCACACGATATCGGGTGTTGCCTTAAAAAATTCCATAGAAGGTGGATTGTTCTTGTATAACAGCGGAACGATTGCAAATTTGACGGTTGATTCCATGTCTCTTACCGCAACAAATAAAAGCGTTACCTTTGGCGGAATTGCCGCTTACAACAACGGTGTGATCAAGGGATGCTCTTTGATCGGAAACAACACGCTTTCCTTTGAGGCAAGCACACAGGCAGCAGGAGATTATACGGCGACTTACGACGTGATCTGCGGCGGTTTGGTTGGTGTCAATTACGGAACGATCAAGGATTGTGTTGTGTCGGGATCCTTTGAATGTGAGTTTGTCAATTCCTCCACACAAGGGGTTTCTTCATGGATGCCTGCCACGTATGCAGTACACAGCAATTTGAATGTGTATTTCGGTGGTGTTGCGGCAAGAAATGAGGGAAATGTTCAATTCTGTATCGTAACACAAGCAAATCACAATGCGATGCATGTCAATGCCAGACTTTTGCACGATGACGGAACAGCCCACGCACATACAATGATATATGCAGGTAACCTCGTTGGTGAAAACAAAGCAACGATTTCCTCATGTCAATCCACGCTTTCCACCTTTACAAAATTCGTTGGTCAAACAGGGGGAACAACGGCAAGCGGCATATCCTGCTCTCTGACACAAGATACATCTTCCGTTTATTTTGGATGTGTAGGTGCAAATTCCGGAACCATTGAGAAAATGATTCTCCTTTGAGAAACAAAAAACCACTTGTCACTGGGCAAGTGGTTTTTTATTACGGACAACATTTGAAATCATCCCTTTTTGGCGGTGACACGGCGGCAGCAGGCGCGAATTCCCATGAAGATCAGGGTGATGATGTAGGCGGCAGCGGTAAAGCCTGCCAGATAGATCAAGAGGCACCAAGGATAGGGCACCAGCTCCTGCACCATGGAATAAACAGGCAGGGAGGGATCGCAATGGGGACTGATGAAGAACATATTGAAGGTCTCGGTCTCGAGTAGCCCCGTCTGATAGGCCAGCTCGTTCATTCCCATGGCCATCAATACCGCAACAGCAAACACGGGAAGAGCGCGGAGGATGGTCTTGTGGTTCAATTTGACTTCT
>JAFTRT010000135.1 GCA_017462145.1 Clostridia bacterium | reverse complement strand
CGAGGCTTACATAATCATTCCAACAATTGCGGAACTTTTTGAAGATCTCCTTCTGCTCGTCGGTGAAGGGCTTTGCCAAGTCCTCGTGATGCCTTGCCATGTATCCGAGTGGCTCCTTCATCTCCTTTGAATTGTTTCTGCTGTCCTCTTGCGGAATGATGTTTCCGTGCCACAGTTCATTTATCATACTTTTCATAGATTGTACCTCCTGTTAGCACAACAACATACCACAGAAGAGAGAGGGAGCACAGCACTTTTGCGAAAATAAATCCAACTTTTTCGCCGGGCGTTTTCTTTCATCTACTGCACATCAATTTTTGCGTGTTGAGGAAAGGCGGTTGACGAATATCTCGCATGGTAGGGATCGGCATCCTCGACGGTCCGCTAATCGAATTGACAAAATACGGACAAATCGCAGACAAATATATCCATCAATGAAATGATTGTTACGATGATGATCGATCGAGAGTTACGTCATCATGCCAAATCGTATCCACATTATGCTGTGGGTAAAAGGCGCAGAGAACGAACCGTCGAAGACGCCGGTTCCTACAGTGCAAAACTCCATTCCGTCACGATTTATGTCAACATTCAAAAGATTTTGATGCATAGAAGAAAAGGGGCATGGACTTTGCCCAACACGTTTGTAATATATAAAAGAGCAAATCATACTGCGGCAAATCAATTGCCGCAGTATGATTATATCCTTATGAGAAGCAGCCCTTGCCCTTTCTTGTTTGCTTTTCAATGGATGCGAACCGATTTGAGCTTCTCAAATGCGATCCAAGCTTCCTCAGTCCAGAACAACCGATTTTTTCTTTCCGTTTTTCTTTTTGGGATATTCCCGAATTCGCATCACAAAATCCATGTTGATCGCCTCAACCGTACCGTTGCTCTCCACCAAAAGTGCGCCATCGCTCACTTCTTTGATCGTTCCGTTGATCTGATTGCCGTTGAATGTGTAAATCAGACATTCCTTGTCCACAAATCTTTTTGCCAGTTCTTTCATCTTGATTCGATCCTCCGAATTTCTTTTTTTCCTTAACTGCTTGATCATCATTTGCTTTTGGCTTTGCAGGATGAAAAACATCACCAAAAGCAGGATCAAGATGAGGATATAGTAGGTGGGATTCAATGGTTCACCTCCACAAAGTTCCGATAGGAAAATACGTCATACACCCACTGCACAAAGGAACGGAACAGCATGCCAAAATCAGCCTTTGCCATCAACCGCCGTAAACCAAGTATTCGTCCTTCCTACGCTCAACTTTTTTCTCTGATCTTATTCTACCACAAAACCATCTTCATTTCAAGACCTTTTCTCTTTCCGTGGTATAGAAACGATTATTTTTGAATACACTGATTCAAACAGATTGTGAGGTGGGATATGAAACGATCCATTGGTTTGTGGCAGCTGATCGGCTTTGCCGTCACGTCACTTGGCGGAACCTTGTTGCATTTTTTATATGATTGGCTTGGAGAAGCGGCATGGATCGCACCGTTTTCGGGTGTGAATGAATCCACATGGGAACACATGAAGCTGCTCTTTTGGCCCATGTTTCTTTTTGCGATTGTGCAACGCTTTTTCTTTCGTGACCGAGAGGATTTTTGGTGTATCAAGCTGAAAGGAATCTTACTCGGTCTTGTCATGATCCCCGTGATCTTCTACACTTATAACGGTGTGATCGGTCGGTCACCCGACTGGATCAACATTGTCATTTTCTTTCTTTCAGCGGCGGTGGCATATCTCTACGAAACCCGACAGTTCAACAACGAGACGACGATATGCAAACGCTCCAAAATTGCCATTGCCTTGCTCTGTGGAATTGCCTTCCTCTTTGTTATATTCACATTTATAACACCCCGGATTGGAATTTTCAAGGATCCGATCACGGGCACGGTCGGGATATGAATGGAAAAAGAGGCCTCGCATGCTTGCGAGGCCTCTTCCTTATGGTGATCAAATATCCCGAACCGATTGTGAAACCCGGTACCTTGGCAACACAACCACAGAAAACGTTGCCAACCGAACAAGCTGTTATTGGATCAGCTCATCCGTCAATCGAATCACCTCGGGGGCGATCTTTCTGCGTGCCCGCTTCAGCACACTATGATAGGCGGGATAAGCCAGACAGACCAACAGACAACCGATCAGTCCAATGACGATACCAAGAGGCATGGCCATTCCTTCATAAGCCCCTAAGATGGTTGAGAACTCGGACATGGCCAAGCTCATTCCCACACCCAAAACCAAAGTACCGATCACGCCCAACAAAATAGAAACGGCTTGGGCCCGTTTGGTGGCGCTTCGGTCCAGGCGGCGCAGTCGCTCAATGGGAGTTTCCGTCCGCTCCGTATAGCGTTCCCGGATCCGTTTCAGCTCCTCCTGCTCCTTTGCGGAATAGGTGTATTGAAATTCTTCCTTACGTTGATTGTTTTCCATTCAAACTTTCCTCTTGTTTCGTTTGTTTGATCTTGTTTGTACTTCGCACGATCATATAAATCGCCATGATGATGATAAACGCAGAAATCGCTCCCCCACTCAACCCCAAAAACAGCCTGCGAGTCTGCAAAGTCATGCTCTCTCCGCCAAAGGTGGTCAGCATGGTGGATTCCATGGTTAGCATAGAAACACCCGCCGAGGCCAGACTGACGGCCTTCACGGCCGAATAAACGGGACTGTTGTATTTCCGATAGCGAACCGAGCCTACGATGGCAAAGGTCAAGGACGTAAAGGTGTAGGTCGCCATGGTAATGGTGACGATCTCGTCATGATAAAAGCTCCGATTCCAATAGACCATGAAAAAGATCATCAAGGTCAAGGCCAGATTCGCCGCCAGCAAGATCCATCCGCAGGCACGGTAGCGCAGCCATTCCTTTTGTCTATGCTCCCCAGGAACATTCTTTTGGACATAGCGAGCCAAAAAGAACCGCATGGCCGCCAATACGATATAATAAGTCGCCAAGGATCCAAACCAGTAGGAAGCATGAAACAACCCCAGCCAAAGGTGAAGTGCCCCATAGGCAAGATTCCAGATCAACGTGCCGTACAACGTCAGCTTGGTTCGCAAGCGTACATCATCCAACCACAGCCTTGCATATCGGTTTTGTCGGCGAAAGGCTTTGATCCTACCAATCATGCGAGGGATCCGAAAACACCAAGCGGTGAGAGTATAGGTGGCCAACACGTACGAACTGTATGCAAGCACCGTCTGTGTGCCCAAAATCGCCATGGAAAACACCAAAAGGACGATGGCAATCAGTGTCCACAGCAAAAGAAGCCACAAGGGCGGACACAATATTTTTTTGCAGATACGCCACGCATTCATACTTGCCCCTTTCGGATGGTCACGGTAAAGGTCGTTCCGCTTCCCGGCGTGCTTTCCACTCCGATCTCACCCTGTAAAATATCAATCACCCGTTTGACCAAGGGAAGTCCCAGACCGTTTCCTTGGGTGGAATGAGAGGAATCCCCTTGATAAAATTTTTCAAAGATATGAGCACCAACCTCCGGTGTCATACCACAGCCCGTATCCCGTACCTTCACAACAGCACATTCTTCGGTTTCCTCCAGAAAAAGTGTCACCTTTCCGCCGGATGCTGTAAACTTAAAGGCGTTGGAAAACAAATTGCTCCAAACCAGTGACAGCAGCTCGGCATCGGCACATACCAAAACGCCCTCTGCCATCTCGGTCTCGATCTCAATGCCCTTTTCCTCCCACACGCTCTCGTATTGCAACAGCTCCTCACAAAGCTGCTCCCCGAGATCGTAGGTTTGAAAATTGGGATAGATCTGCTGATTCTCCAGCCGATTGAGCTTGAGGATATTGGTCATCATATCGGACAAGCGGCGGGAGGAATCGGTGATGGCTTTTGCATATTCCATCCGCTGTTCCCGACTGACGTCGGGGGCTTGCAGCAGAACTCCGTAATTGCGGATGGCCGCAAGGGGGGTTTTCATTTCATGAGAGACGTTGGCGATGAAATCGGTGCGTAGGGTCTCTACCCCCGAAAGCTCCTCCGCCATTTTGTTGATGCAATTGGTAATCTCTCGAAAGGTATCATCGGTGAAAAAGCTTGCCGTCGGCTGAATACGGACGGAAAAATCTCCCCGTATCATCTGTTCAGCCGCACGGGTGATCTGCTGTGCAGGCCGCTGTATCGTCCATTTACGGCGCACGGCATCCACGGCAGCAAACAGCAGACTGATCACAATCGCATTCACCATGGTCATCTTGGCGGCGGCGGAGATCTGCTCTTGGGTAAACACCACGCCCATGGTCGTTTGCAGGGTGGAAACAAATAGCATCAAGCAACAGGAAATCACAAATGCAACCACAAAAAAGAACACAAAAAAGTGGTAAACGGCTTGCAACAGGCTGCTGATCTTGTTTCTTTTTTTCATTTGAGCACCGCCTTATATCCCAAGCCGTGAACAGTGCGGATCTCAAAGGAATCCACCTCACCAAGCTTGGTCCGAAGCTTAGTCATATACACGTCCACCGTCCGTGTTCCCGTCTGAGTATCCACGTCCCAAAACTCGTCCATCAATTGCGTTCTGGTAAAAGTCTTTTTGGGATAGGACAGTAACTTATACAAGAGGTCAAACTCTCTGGCCGTCAGAGCAATCTCCTCGCCTTTCCACAAGGCACTTCGCTCGTCAGCATCCATCACAAACTCGCCGATCTCCAAGTGGCGGTCGGATGCGATCTTAGAGCGGCGAAGCAGAGCCCCAATGTGCAACAGCATCTCCTCCGGATCCACCGGCTTGGTCAGATAATCGTCAATTCCCAAACGGAACCCCCTCTGCTTGGAGGCCAGATCATCCCGTGCGCTGATAAACAAAATGGGAATATCACGGTCCAAAGCACGAACGTTTCCCGCAAATTCAAAGCCGTCAACCTTTGGCAACATGATATCGGAAACGATCAGATCAAAGGTGGTCCGATACAGCTTGTCATAAGCTTCTTCTGCATCCAGACAGCCTACCGCCTCATATCCGTTTTGATTCAGGAAGGAACAAACGCTCCGATTTAGATCCCGATCATCCTCCAACACCAAAATCTTAAACATGGTCTCCCTCCGTATCCGCACAAATTTCCACTGTTATTATAGCACGCAAATGTTAACATTTTGTTTGCGTTTGATGCTTTTTTGCAAAAAAATCTTTTTTTGGGGGCAAAAAGCCGCCCTGCGCACAGATACGCAGGGCGGCTTGCTGTTAAAGCACCAAAGAGGGTGCGGTATATACTCTTGCGGCCAGCTCTTGGTTGAGCATATAAAGGCTCTTGGGATCCTCCCCGAACAGCTTCATCTTGGTGATGAGATCGTTGGCATTGGTCTCCTCCTCCCCCTGCTCCTTCACAAACCAGTCCAAAAACTGCATGGTGCGGAAATCCTTTTCGTCGTAAGCGACGGCGTAAATATCGTTGATCAGCGAGGTGACGTATTCTTCATGCTCCAAGCCTGCCTTCAATACGTCCATGTGGCAGTGGAAAACCTGATCGGGCTTGGCAATGGCCTCCAGTGTGACCGTCCGATTTTCGTTTTGCAGATATTGATAGAAGAGCATGGCATGATCCCGCTCCTCCTGTGCCTGAACCAAATACCAGTTGGCAAAGCCATCCAAGCCCTTGGCCTTGAAGTAGTTGGAAAACTCCAGATAGAGATAAGCGGAATAAAACTCCTTGTTGATTTGGCTGTTTAACAGCTCGTGTACCTTTGTATTCATCCTGTTTGTTTTCTCCTTTCGGTCGTTGCTTTTGACAGCCTTATGATACCAAAAAGAAGGAACGGGTTCTGTGACTTGGTCACATTGTTTTGGGCAAAAGCTCATAGGCATATCCCGTGCCGTTCCACGCCAGGGAAACGCCGAACACCTCTCTCAGGATCGGGCTTTGACAAACCGTTTGAGGATCGCCCCGCAACAGAAATGCGCCCTCTTTCATCACAAGAATCTCATCCGCAAAGGAAAAGGCCAAAGGAAGATCGTGAAGAACGGCCACGATTCCTTTGCCTCCGTCGGCCAATGCACGAAGCCGTTCCATCAGCAAAAGCTGATGGCCGATATCCAGATAGGTGGTGGGCTCGTCCAGCAAAATATAATCGGTATCCTGGGTGAGAGCCATGGCAATATAAGCAAGCTGACGCATTCCCCCCGATAGAGCGGAAAGGGGTTCCTCTGCCACCTCCTCCAACCCCACTGCCTCGATGGCCCGACGGGCAATGGCACGATCCTCGGCAGAATACGCATGGAGGTATCCTGCATAGGGAAACCGACCGTGGAGAGTCAGCTGTTCCACCGTCATATTGGGAACAAATCTTCCCTGCGACAGATAGGACACCCGTTTTGCGGTTTGACGCTTGGTCTGCTGTGCAAGGGGAAAACCGTCCAGCAAGACCTGACCCGATGTGGGTAGCAACAGACCTGCGGCCGACCGAAGAAGGGTGCTTTTGCCGCATCCGTTGGGTCCGATCACCGTCGTGAATTTTCCTACATCAAAAGAAACCGACAGATTCCGCAGCACCGTCTTGTTTCCGTATCCCACGGTACATTCCTTCCATTCAAGCATGATCTGCACCTCCTTTTCCTTTCAACAAAACAAACAAGAAGAAAGGGGCACCCAAAAAAGCCATCACGATTCCAACGGGAATCTCGTAAGGGGAAAAGACCGTTCGGGCAAGTGTATCACATAGTGTCACAAAGGCTGCGCCAAACAGGGCACATAGGGGAAGCAGATGTTTCTGCTCCCTGCCCGCCAGACGGCGCACAGCATGAGGCACCAATAGTCCCACAAAGGACAACAGTCCTGCCAGGCTGACGGCCGCTCCCGCCAACAGGGCGGAAAGAAGCAAAAAAAGAACTCGAACCACCCCTGTATTCATTCCCAAACTGCGTGCCGTTTCCTCCCCCAGGGTCAGAACCTCCAGCTCACGGGACAGGAGCAGTACGGCCAACAGGGACAGCAGAATCATCACGCCGCCGGGAAGCAGCTTGGCGTAGGTCACAAAGGAAAAATCTCCAATCTTAAACTGGTTGCGCAGAATCCCAACCGTAGGCTCTACGGTCACAATCGTGTCAGACACAGCGCCAAACAGACTGTTCAAGGCGACTCCCATCAGAATGACCGTGCCCCGAGAGGCTCCCCACCGCTTGGCCCCCATGCTCACCGCCAACACGGCGGCAAAAGCACCCAGAAAGGCAAACAACGAAAGCCGCCAGCCGCCCAAGATTCCCAAGGCAGAACAGATCGTGACGGCAAGCCCCGCACCGGCATTCACACCAATGATTCCGGGAGAGGCCAAACGGTTGTTCAATACCCCTTGGATCACCGCTCCCGAAACAGCCAAAGCGGCACCGCACAACAGGCAAGCCGCCGTTCTGGGAAAACGAACGTACCAAAGAATATTCCCCTCCGGCGTTCCCACACCGCCAAACAAGGCAGAGTCAAATTGGGAAAAAGAAAAGGTCGTGCTTCCCAGCACCAGTCCGAGAAAAGCGCAAAGGATCACCGCCCCCACGGCTCCCCCATACAGAAGAGGCAGCCTGTGGTCACGGGGTTGTACGCGGTTCATACAGCACCTCGTAAGCCTCTGCCCCACGGGCGTTGGGCTTGACATTGAACACTCTTCGATCCATGATGTGGAAGCGTCCTTCCCTCACCGCAGACAGCGAGCCCCATGCAGGGTTCTCGTCCATCATCTGCCTCAGAGAGGCCTTGGCCGCCTCGGTATCCTTCCCCATGGTCACCGCAAAAATATGGTAGGGATCTTGACGGATCACTTCCTCCACACTCAGCTGCTCCAGCAAACCGTTTTCACGATCCGCAATGTTGATGCATCCCATGTCCGCAAGCATCTCCCCCAAAATCGTTCCTTGGCTTCCTTTGGCCTTGACCGAGCCGGAGGAAGCACGAAGCAACAGAATTCGGCGAGAGGCCTCGGACGGCTCTTGAGCCGCAAAGGAAGCCTTGACGGCCTCGATCTGCCGCAACAATGCCACGCCGTTGGTCTCGTACAGATCCTTTCGGCCGGTGAGATCGGTGCAAACGTCCAACATTTGCAGATAATCTTCAAAACAGTCCACGTCAAAATAAGCCACCGTAATTCCAATCGCTTCCAATGCTTCCCGCATTTCCACATTGGCCGCCGTGGAAGCACTGGCCAAAACGAAATCGGGAGCGACAGAGAGTAATCGTTCCAAGGAGGGAGAATGTGCACCGCCCAGACGGACGGCACCCTCCAACTCCAATCCAAACTCTGTCCACCCGTCATCAGCTGTGGCGCATACCGTGCCCCCTGCCAACATCCATACGTCTGCAAAGCTTCCGATCAAAGCGGCCACTCGTTCAGGGGCTTGGGCAACAGTGACCTCCCGCCCAAGGGCATCGGTAAAGGTCACCCCCGCCTCCGCAGATGCTTCCCTCTTGGGAGCGCAAGCAAAAAGGGAGAGTGCCAAATTGAGGGCCACCAAACAAAACAAGGGGCGAACAAGCCCAAAAAAACAGCGTTTCATACATCCTCCCAAAGAAATATCGATTGACAGCGGTTTGGATCCGTGGTATAATGACAGGAGAAAACTGCGACCTCTACCTTGTTATTATATCATACGGCAGACCGTCTGTCAATCGATCCCAACGGGAAAACACGGTTTGCGCCGGGAAGGGGGCCGCAAGAACAGGCATGGGAAAGGAACACATCATGAGCATCACCAAGGAACAGATCATCAGCGTCAAGGGCAGGGGCTTTTTGCGCAATCGGGGTACCGATTGCTTTTCGGGACGGTTGGTCTCGGTGGCCGGACGCTTCCCTGCCGAGACGCTTCGAACCGCCGCTGAGTGTGCCGAGCGCTTTGGAAACGGAACGGTCATCGTGACCTCCCGTTTGTCTGCCGAGATCCAAGGAATTCCCTTTGAAAAGATCCCCGAAGCCGAGGCTTTTATGGCCGAGCACGGTCTTGCGTTTGGCGGAACAGGTGCCAAGATCCGTCCCATTACCGCCTGCAAGGGCAGTACCTGCGTGTACGGCAACATCGACACCCAAGGATTGGCACAAACCATTCACCAAATCTTTTATGAGGGAATGCATGACGTCAAGCTTCCCCACAAATTCAAGATCGGGATCGGAGGCTGCCCCAATAGCTGTATGAAGCCCAGTCTCAACGACGTAGGTATAGAAGGCTGTAAAGCCAATGCCTATGATCCGACCTTGTGCCGAGGCTGTTCGGTGTGCTCCGTAGCCGCTTCCTGCCCCTCCAAAGCCGTTTGTGTGGCGGATGGTAAGGCGGTACTGAACACAGATCGCTGTACGCAATGCGGCGTTTGCGTGGGCAAATGCCCCTTTGGTGCCTTTGCCAAGGAAGTGCCCGCCCTGTGCCGTGTCTTTGTGGGGGGCACGTGGGGTAAGACCCGTCGCATGGGAACACCGCTGTCCAACCTGTATTCGGAGGAAGAGATTCCTGCCGTAATCGAAAAGGTCCTGCTTTGGTATAAGGAAAACGGATATGCCAAGGAACGGCTTGGAGCCGCCATTGACCGTTTGGGCATAGAAACCTTAGAGGAAGCCATTGCCGATGATAGCCTGCTTTTGCGCAAGGAAACCATTCTGGCCGCCCCCGTTTTGGAAGCATGAAACGTACGGTTCCATCCATTCACACTCCCATGGCCGAGCCCCAAGACCATCGATTGCTGTTTAGGAAAGCCTTCCCTTTTTGGGACACGCTGACCGAAGAGGATCAGGAGGCGGTGCTCCGCTCGGCTCATGCGGTTCGCTTTGAGGGCGGAACGAATATTCACGACGGCAATGAATGTACGGGGATTATTCTGATCCGTACGGGCAGTCTGCGGCTGTATCTGCTGTCAGAAGACGGCAAGGAGATTACCCTATACCGTTTGTTTGCGGGAGATCTTTGCATCTTCTCGGCCTCCTGCGCTTTGGATGCCGTCACCTTTGATATCTTTGTGGATGCAGAAGAGGACAGCGATTGCGTGGTGATCGGCGGGTGCGTCTTTGAGGATCTGTGCCGCCGTCTGCCCAACGTCAAAATTTTTGCTCTGGAAACGGCTCTCGGACGTTTTTCCGATATCATGTGGGTCATGGAGCAAATTTTGTTTATGAGCATGGATAAGCGATTGGCCATCTTTTTGTTGGACGAAACCGCAAAGAACGGAACCGACACGGTCAAACTGACTCATGAGCAAATTGCCAAATACGTGGGCTCTGCCCGTGAGGTGGTGTCCAGAATGTTGAAATATTTTTCAACGGAGGGCATGGTTTCGGTTTCCAGAAGCGACGGAATCCGCATTTTGAACAAACAAAAGTTGAGAGATTTGACACGATAATCCATCGAAACGCCTCGTTCCGAGAACGGAACGGGGCGTTTTCGGTAAAAAAAGAAAAAAACCGTTGACAAAATCCGTCGGGCATGGTATAATACCCGACGTGAGGGAGGAGCGAGCGCAATCCGTTGCGTAGCAAGTCAACATACTGACCTTTGGTCTGGCTTGTTTCAAATTGCGAGACTCATGTATCGGCAAGCGGTGCATGGAGTCTTTTTCTTTTGATTCCGAGTGCGGCACGCCGTGCTTGGATTTTTTTATGTTGGGAGGATAACATGACACTGGATTTTCCCTTTTTTGCTTTGAGTATTTCCACGGGCTTCTGTCTGGCCATGGATGCCTTTTCGGTCTCCCTTGCCAACGGACTCAACGAGCCCACCATGAAAAAGCACAAAATGTGCGGTGTAGCCGGCA
Source organism: Clostridia bacterium (assembly GCA_017462145.1). Next base: position 5,277 of record JAFTRT010000135.1, on the reverse strand, counting down.
TCTTTGCCCTGTTCCAGTTCGCCATGCCCATGATCGGCTGGATCTGTGTTTCCACCATTGCCGATCTGTTTGGAGCCTTTGAGGCATGGATCCCGTGGATTGCATTGGTATTGTTGGGGTATATTGGAGGAAAGATGCTGTACGAAGGCATCAAGCACAAAGATTCGGAGGACGAAAAGCCTGCCGTTGGCCTGTGGGGACTGTTGGTACAGGGGGTAGCCACCTCTATCGATGCCCTCTCCGTAGGCTTCACCATCTCAAATTATAACTGGGGCGAAGCACTTCTTTCCTGCTTGATCATCGGCATCGTAACCTTCTTCATCTGCTTTGCAGGCCTGTTCATCGGCAGAAAATCGGGCACCAAGCTGGCAGGAAAAGCAGGCATTTTAGGCGGTGTCATTCTCATCATCATCGGCCTTGAGATCTGTATCAAGGGCCTGATTGGGGCATAATAGGTTTTCAGGGGACTTTCCAACGGAAAGTCCCCTGATTGTTTTCTTCAAATCGCTTTCAGCAACAGCAACGAAGCCAGGCCGTAATAAGTCAGAACGGCCACCAAGTCGTTGACCGTGGTGATAAAAGGTCCCGATGCCACGGCAGGATCGATCTTGATCTTTTGAAACAGCATGGGAATGGCCGTGCCAAACACGCCGGACAACAGCATCGAGATGCAAAGTGCAATCCCCGTGCATCCCGATACCGAGAAAGCAAGCATGGGCGCTTCTCCTCGCAACCAGAACAGATAAGCCCCCACCAACACAAAGGACAAAAGCCCTACGATCAAGCCGTTGCAAAGTCCCACTCGTGCTTCCTTCCATGCATGGCGCAGCTTTTGCCGCCCGCTCATCCCCTCGTCAGCCAGCGCACGGATGGTCACCGCCAAGGATTGCGTTCCCACGTTCCCCGCCATACCCAAAATCAACGACTGAAAGGACACGATGAGGGACATGCGAGCCACAACTTGGTCAAACAATCCCACAACACCCGACACCAGCATGCCAAGGCCAAACAAAATCACCAACCACGGCAATCTCTTGCCCACACTCCGATGTAAGGGCTCCTTGGTCTCTTCCTCGGCCACCAGACCGCCAAGCTTTGCGTAGTCGTCACCGATCTCATCCTCGACCAGACGTGCCAACTCTTGGGCGGTCAAAACGCCCGTCAGCCGATTTTCCCCGTCCAGTACGGGAATGGAGTCCTCGGAATACTCCCGAAGCCGATCCATACAGTCCTCTACGGTCTCATTGGCATAGACGTAAGGATAAGAGGTGCGCATCAGCTCCTCCGCCGGATCACCCGCTCTGGCTCGGATCAGTGCCTTCAGATCAATGGCACCTGCCAAAAGCCCCTCCCCGTCCACAACGTAAACGGTGGACACGTTGTCGTTATCTGCCGCTTGGGCGATCAACTCATGCATAATCCCTCGCACGTCCAGCCCTCTTTTGACGGCAATGTAATCGGTGCTCATTTTGCTTCCGATCTCGTCCTTGCCAAAGGAAGACAACAGCGTGATCTCCCGACGGCTCGCCTCGGACAGCAGATCGGTCAGCGTGTTCCGTTCCGCCTCGTCTCGTCCGTCCAGATACGCCGCCGCCAAGGAGGCTTCCATCCTCGACAAAACCTCGGCACGGCGACGCAACGTCAGCTCCTCCAAATAGCCGTCCTCCGGCTGTGTGTAATCCAACACACCGGCCAAGGCTTCCCCGTCCAATAGGCGGTAGAGCCGTTTCCGTTCGGCCGCAGTCAGAATGGACAACGCCTCTGCCACATCGTGCTCATGATAATCCGAGAGGGCTTCCTTCATACGGGCAGGGGTCAGCCCACCTTTGACCAATGCCGCCACTTCCTCCCGATAATCGGGATGACGGCCTGCCGCAAACAGTTCCTTTTCCATCTTTCTCTCCTCCGTTCTGTGTAAAATGGAGAAAACAGACGGTTTGGGGTTCAAAAGGGCGCAAAAAAGGCCCACGCCCTTCGCCGCACTCGTCTGCCTTCCTGTGTAACAGGTTGCTTGGAAAAAGGACATCGGCCACCTTATGAATCACAGCGGTCAGAACACAGACGACACGCTGCAAAGTATCCCCAAAAGGGAGCCTTTGTCCACTCTTCGGTCACAACAACTGCCGTCCATCTTCTCACCTCTTTTTCTCTGTATTCGGCTCTCGCCGTTACCGTTAGTATAGCACATTTTTTCAAAATTGACAATACGCTCTCCAAAAATTTTTCAGGTATTTTTTGAGAAAAAATCCACCGCTTCCGTTGGAAGCGGTGGATTCGTTTTGGTTCAATTCACTCGAAGATACAGCGCAGACTGCCGTTCTCCTCCACCACCGGGACAAAGGTCGCCGTCTCAGGGCGTCCCAGCTTGGGAGTGTTGGGGGAGTGGATGCTCAGATACATCTGTCCGTCGGTATCACGGAAGAGCATACCGTGACCGCCGTCGTACTGCCCCAGCAGACTCTTGGAGAACAAAAGCTCCGGCTCGTGGATCCACTCGGTGCAATCCACCTTTCCGCTCTTGCTATGCGCAATACCCACGGCATAACCGTTGGCATCCATGTTGGACCAGATCATCAACAGCTTTCCCTCCTTGGTGGTGTACAGGAAGCAACCGTCTGTGATCTTTCCCTTAGCCCAAACGGGATCGGTGGCACGGAACAGCTCCACGGGGTCGGAAATGAAATGAGACAGATCCTCCGAAAGCTTGGCAGCAGCAAAAGTGCCCACACCGTCTGGCGTACAGGTCCATTCGTGAACAAATACCAACCAAGGCTGTCCGTCGGGATCCACGTAAAGCGTACCGTCAATCGCATCCCAATCCGAAGGGGTAATGTGTCCGTCGGAGATCTCCACAAACGGTCCCTCGGGAGAAGCCGCACGCAAAATGCCGCACCCCCGATGATTGGTTTCTTTGTTCCGATACGTAGCGATCAAATAGAAGGAATCGCCATAGCGGTGCACCTCAGGTGCCCAGAAAGGGGTTTCAGCGGCACTGGCAGGAACCTCGTAAAGTCCCTCCACCCGTGTCCATTCGCCGTCCAGCTTGCCCGACGTGTTCTTGTAGCACGCCCAAACCGTTTCCACGTAGCCAACCGCCTCCGTTGAATGTTTGGACGAGCCGGTACCGTAAACGTAGTAGTTTTCTCCATCCACTAACACAAAGGGATCTCGAAGCAATACATTGGTCGTAATCATAAGGGTTCTCCTCTTTCCTATTTTTTATCATTTGACTGTTCGCAGTCCAATATTCTCAAAAAGCCGCTGCCCGAAAACACACGAATACCGTCCAACAGCACCGCTCCCGTATCGGCAGCCTGCACTTCTCCATTGGCGGTCTTGATAAACATGGCACAAGGAACGGGGTTGAGCAAAAAGATTCGCTCTGCCGCACTGCCGTCGGGCAGAGATATGGCAGAAAATTCATAAGGAATGGTTTTATGTCTCGGCTTGATCCCCAAAGCGATATGCCATCGGCTGTGACCGATCCATGTGCTTCGTACCATCTCTCCGGGTTTGGAAAAGGTCAGATGGGTTCGATATTGGGAAAAAGTCAAATACTGCACGGCATACAGGCGATTTCCTGTATCTACAAAGAAATGGGGTGCGTCAGGCTTCCGGTCGAACAGGCAGTAAAAGAATCCATTTATGGGAACAAGATGATATTGCTTTCTTTGGCACAGTGCCTTCAGCTTTCGGCAAAAGCGAAGTCGTTTCCACACCGTACGGGTCGGACGATATAAGCATGCAATCACCACGCCCGTCACCGCTGCCAGATAAGCAAGATTACTCGTGTAGGCCAATGCCGTTCCAAAGCCGAGAAGACCTACAAGAATCAAAACACCCACGCACAGAAACGTGATGCAATAACAAAAAATCAAAAACAGGCCATCCAGCATCGGACGAACACGGCGCTTGACACCGTACGAACGATATAGCTCTACTTTCCAGTCCGAAGGATTCGAATGTTTCTCATTCTCCGTCAAAACATCCTTTGCCGTCATGGCAGAAATCCGGTTCAAAGGTCTCATCCACTATCCCCTTTTTGTTTTACTCTAACCGCAAAACACCCTTTTCGATATCCGAAATCACCGCCGCCATGGCGTGCTCCTCGTTGCTGACCGTGATATAATCAGCCGCCGCCTTGGCATGTTCGGAAGCATTGGCAACGGCAACGCCGATCTTGGCTGTTTGAAGCAACCGAATATCGTTGTCGTAGTCGCCGATGGCAACCGTCCGTGCCATCTCCAGCCCCAAGTGTGCCGTCAGCTTGGGCAATACGCTTCCCTTGCTGATCCCCTTGGGCAGAACCTCAAAAAAGACTTCTTCCGATCGGATAAACTCAAATCGATCCGCTCCCGGATACTTGGGAAGGACCTCGGCCAACCGATCCACCTCCGCCGTATTGGCCTGACCAAACAGGATCTTGCCGATGGGCTCGTTCACGTCACGGATTCCGCATACCAAATTGGGGGTGTTGGTCACGCGACGAAAATTAGCCATTATGGAATTTTCTCTGCAAAACCACAATCGCTCCTTGGCATTGATCTGAATTCCCATCTCGGGAAACTGATCCGCTACGGATTCCACCAACGTCAAGACATCGGGGGAAAGGGTCTCCATCCAAAGATAGTCCTTGGCAATAGGATCGTACAATCCGCCGCCGTTGATACAGCCAAACGGTGCATTGGGACGGATGGCACGGTAAATATCCATAGAAGAATAGGGCATCCGACCCGTGATAAACGTAAACACACCGCCCTCTGCCTTAAAATATTCAATGGCCTCCAAATTTTCCTTGGAAATGGATTTGTCACGCCGCAACAGCGTTCCGTCCAGATCGGTGCAGATCAACATACCTTCAAATTTTTTCGTACTCATATCTTGTGTCCATTCACTGTATTCCGCTTTCTTTTTCCTATTGTAGCACAAAATCAAAAAAAGCGCAATCCCTTTCGACAGAAAATGCGCTTTTCTTTTTGCTTGTTTGCAACGGCGGCTTGGATGGGTGGGGGCGGTTGGTGTTGTCCCCTTTTTGCTTTGCACCTCTGCACAGCCCACAATTCGGGGAACCTTGAATTGTGAAAAAGAGAAATGGGTTGAGCGATGTGAAACACAAAACTCAACCCAAACTTCTGGCGGAGAGAAAGAGATTCGAACGATTGCTAAACCTTGCAAAATGAGGGGTTATAGTGGGCTATGCCATCATTTTGCCATCAAAAAATAGGTATGTATGGCTGACATTGGTTTGATGTCGGCTTTGTAGATCGCCCTTTTACT
>JAFTRT010000134.1 GCA_017462145.1 Clostridia bacterium | reverse complement strand
TACAAAATTGCGGCAAATTCATCTCGGGACATGCCCGATTTTTCCATGGTAATACGAATGGCCTGCTTGACCACCGAGACCGACATGTGCAGTTTTTTGGCAATCTCCGGATTGCTCATTCCAAAAGCGGCCAGCTTGGCCACCTCCCGTTCCTTGGGAGACAGGGTGGTAATGATTTGCTTTCCTCGCACGGCTCCGCTGAGCTTGGACCATCCTTCATTATAGATCTTATAGAGCCGATAGACCTCACGGTACGCCTCCGGATTGACGGCGTTCAGGCGATCGGCCAGCAGGGAATCCAAGGTTCGGCCGTATTCGGCCAACAGGCCGTACAGGCTGTCCGGCAGAGCCAAAGCAATGGCTCGGTCGATGTGACGAATGGCTTGATCGTCCCGTCCGCTGTTATGGTAAACGACAGCGCAGGTCATGCGCAGATAAATCTCCGAGATGACCGTTCCGTTGGCGTGAGCCCAGGAGATCAAGGGCTCGATGGTATTGGGGATCATCGTCATCAGCGACAGTCCTTGCACGCCCTCCAGCTTATATTCCTTGGTTGCCACCGCATATCCGGCGGCATACAGGTACTTGGCATAAAACACCTTGGCAGCAGGCATGGCATCCTTGTGCAGCGGCTCGAAGCAACCGATCTTAAACCACTCGGGGAAGCCGGATACGTGATACAGCATACTGTCCACGGCGGTCAGAGAAAGGGAGATGATCTCCCGATCCACATCGTTTTTGCTGGGAGCCTCGGAAATGTGGATCTTTGCCTTTCGCCACATGGCAAGGTCGCCTTTCCAGATGGCACAAAGCGCCAACAGCATACCGCCGCCGATGACGGCGTAGAAGCCGGAATGTTGATTGAGCAGATAGGTGGCACGCTCATACACACGGTCGATCTGTCCTTGGGAGTATGCGATCTCTGCTTCAAACAACATCTGTGCCTCATGATGATAGGCCAATTGCTCTCGCACGGTATCGGCCGTGCCGGGAACGCTGTAAAGATCGCTCATATAAAGAAAGGGGGTTCTGCGGGGCAGGCGCAGATCCTTGCGATCTTCCTCCTGTGCCAGGGCCTTTGCCGCCCTGCTTCGTCCGTCGGCAGGACGCTTGGCATGTTTGGGAATCATCCAAGCACGGCCAAGGCGTGTGGCCCCCTCGATCTTTCCTTCCTTGCAAAGAAGTTGCACGGTACGAACCGAAAGCCCCCACTGATTGGCAACCTCTTCAATGTTCAAATAGTCCATGTTGTTCTCTCCCTCAACGGCGTTTTGCACCGATTTTCCAGGCAAGCGTGTGGCACCGAGAAAGCCGAAAAAAAACGGCGGGAAGCCGCACGTAAGGATCGGCACCGACGGTGCGCTTTTTCTAACCTTATTATACACCTGCCGACACCGTTTGTCAAGTTTTTCTTGTTTTGGACATAGCTTGGAACGGATCGAAAACAGGCCGGAGGCTTGTTTGCCTCCGGCCGACGTGAGCAAGATCATGTTACGTTTCGTCTATCATGGTGTCAATGGCGGACAGGTCGGTGATGCGGTAGGGAAACCGTGTGCCGACCTTGGAGGTGTCGCACAGGAAAATATGGGTGTCGGAGCGTTCCAGCATGGCACATTTCATATCTCGCTCCGGCTTGGAGGAATCGCTGATCTCACCGTCACACAGACCTCTGGCAGAGAAAAAGCACTTGTGAGCGTGTACGCCTCGCACAAAGCGCTCGGCCTCGCTTCCTGCCAAGGCAATGGAATCGTGGAGCATTTCACCGCCCGTGCAAAAATTGCGGATTTTCAACTGGGAGAGCACCACGCACAGGTGCGGATTGTTGGTGATCACGGTCAGATCGGCAATCCCCCGCAGATGGGGCGCTAAAAAATACGTGGTGGAGGAGGCATCCAAAAAGACGGTATCTCCCTCGGAGATCATGGATGCCGCTTTGGCGCAGATGTGCTTTTTTGCCCCGATATGCGTAGCGGCCCGAATGGTGAGAGGAAGCTGCTCGGCATAGCTTTCGGTGAGCACCGCCCCGCCAAAGCTCCGTTTCAGCAGGCCTCGCTGCTCCAACTCGTTCAAGTCTCTCCGAACGGTGGCGGGGCTGTAATAGAGGGCGGCGCAGATCTCCTTGACGGTCAGCTCTTTGTTTTGCTCTAACAATCGCATAATGTCATTTTGTCTCTGTAGGGGTAGCATAACAGCCTCCTTGTTGATCGTTTTTGATTATTTGACACCCATATTATAGCTCGTTTTTGATTGAATGTCAATCGTCGCAGAGAGACTTGACATTCTTTTTTTTTATGATACAATGAGGGTAGAATCCAACTTTGGAAAGGAAGAAATGAAGATGACTTCTGTTTATGATGTGATCAACCGTGATCTGGTCTGCGCCTGCGGCCGTACCCACCGTTGCGATATCGAGGCCTTGCGGATCGGGGAGGGCGTATTGGAGGAGCTGCCCCGTCTCATCTCCCACCGTGCCATCGTATTGGTGGCCGATGGAAATACCTATCCTTTGTGCGGCGACCGTGTCCGCTCTTTAC
>JAFTRT010000133.1 GCA_017462145.1 Clostridia bacterium | reverse complement strand
GGTTCCCACGACGTGGATCTGATGAGCAATATTGTCAGAGAGCTTCATGAGTTGGGGCGCTCCGATGCGTGGATCTCCAAGCATCTGGGAATGGATCGGGATGAGTTGCTTCGTCTCAAGCAGATCACGGGTCTTGCGGCTCTGTTCAAGGACGTCAAATTCGGGGAAGCTTGGCGCCCCGTTGAGGATGCCTTTTACGCCGAGGAGGGAAGAGCGGATTGCGAGGAGGTCACGGAGGAAGAGTTGGAGCTGGCAAACAGTCTGTTTTAAGCAACCTCAAGAATCATCAAAGGGCGATTTCGACGCACTGCGTCGAAATCGCCCTTTTGGATCATCCGTTGATGATATCCTCATATTTGGTTCCGTCATTCATATAGCCTTCCTGAATCACGGTGCTCAGGTCGGTGCCCTCATAGGTGTAGCTCCAACCCGATCGTACCAGGGAGGGAAGTGCATAGCCGTACACGGAGGTATCGTTTAACAGCCACGTATCGGTATTAAAGGAGTCTTGTCCGCCCCATCCGCTGTAAGCGTTGGCATCGGCAATTCCTTGATACATATCGCCGATCTGTACCCAATCTCCGCTTTTGTTGGTGGTAAAGACGAGGACGTATACGGTTACGGGCTGATAATTGACCGACATCCATTGGCTGGGGCTTGCGGGAGCCGTTGCCTGGCTGGGATCCTCTGCCGTCAGATACAGCACCATTTCGTTTCCGTCGGCGTCACCCGTGGTTCTGCCATCCACGTTCTCTCGCTTGATCATGGCTGTGACGTTGACGGGATCGTTGCCTCCTTCTCCGTCCAGATCCAAGGTCAGGTAGTTTACATCACCCTCTGTGAAAAGCGATTTCAACACGGAGGTATCGTTGCTGGAGGAGCCGACCACGTTTCCAACGTAAGAGCTGTTGGCACGGTTGTTTCCGCTATAGTTGTCCATCTGTGTCAGCAACACTTGAAGGTCCTGTTCGTTGTTCAGAATTTCCTTGAATTTTCCTGCTGCACCGACGACCACGGGATCGGAGGGATCGGTGGGATCCGAGCCTCCGCCGATATCCGGAGCGGTGGGCAAAAATTCAAATTGAAGGACGGGCATTTCGGTCACGCCGGAGAGCACCATTTGAAAACGGACGCTGTCCAGGGCATCACCGTCTCTGGCCGTCAAGGCCTGACCGACCTGCAAGCCGGTAAGCGTGTAGGTGATCTGCGAGTTGGGATAGGCCGCCTCATCATAGACCACCCCGTGAAAATATTGGGGATACAGAGTATTGTTGACGATGGTGATATCCAACGTGACCTCTCCGGCAGAGGTATCCACTGCCGTTTGCAGGGAGGTCTTTTCAAAGGACAGCACTTCGCCGGTTCCTGTTGTCAACTCTGCGTTGACGCTTGCCTTTGTGATATGGACTCCCTCCGCCAATTCATATACGCCCAGCGTGGGGGTCATGATCCCGTCAACCGAAGGGATGGATTCGGCCACGTATTGCCATATGGCAAACACACCGGAGAGAGAGACCGCAAGGGTCAACGTGAGCAGACACAGCAAGCGGCCTACCGAGGAAAGCTTCATGAGCGACCGTCTCCTTTCTCGGAGGTTTCTTCTTGCTGTTTCGGTTCCTCTTTCTGCTCTTGCTTCGCCTTGTCTCGCCTTTGCTTTTGCTCCGCCCGCTTGGCTTGTCTTGCCTCGGCTCGTTGCCGTCTCTTGTTGGCACGTTCTGCCTGTTTCCGCTCTCGAATGGCGGCGGCCGTCTGATCGGGTGCCAGAAGCTGCATCTTCACCAAGCGAACCTCTTTTTCATCGATCAGCTTGCGCTCCAAAACAGAAGCCCAGATCATTCCGAACACGATCAGCAAAAAGCAGAGCCAGCCTGCGGGGGATTGCATAAAGAATACAAAGCTGCCCACAAAGGGAACGTGCTGTCCCCGATAGATGGCTTTGATTTGGGAATAGTGAACGGGGAAGCGGTCAGGACGCTCTACGGCATCCCCCTGCAACAGAAAATAACGCTCGTCCGGATGGTTTTAGTTGTGCTCTTCAAGCCCCACGATGCGGTGCACGATATCCATACCGTCCACCTCATATACCACCACGTCGTACAATTGCAGCTCGTCAAAAGAGGGAGGCTTGTACACAAGGATCAGATCAAAGGTGCCAAACTGGTCGTTCAAATCGTGCTCAAACAGATAGGTGTTGGTGGGATACTTGGAAGCCATGGAGCCGCTTTGTACCACACGCAGAGAGGGAATGGCATCCAAAACCAATTCCTCCTGTACGCCCACCACAAGGGAAAAGACAAATATGCACAGCAAAATCACACACAGCAGAGCGGAAATGACACGCTCGGTCACCGTGACCCATTGTTTGGTTTCCTGCTTCTTTTGATATTCAGTTTTGATGGTGTCATCCTCTTCACCCAAGCGGGTCAGCCGTACGGTCATTTTGTAGGTATGGGCGATGAAAAAGCCAAACATACCGGCAAGCATCAGAAAGACAACCAGGCAGAGGAAAAAGACGTAACATTCAAAGCCTGACATGATAACCTCTTCTTTGCGGTAAATAAGAATTTATCCCATGCTGGACATGGGATAAATTCAAATATTGGTTTGCGGGAGAATCAGGAGTGCTGACCGTCGCTGACCGAAACCACGATCTGACCGTTGGTCAGAATGGCATCGTATGCATCATAGTCGGCCTTGGTATCCAATACAAACTCGGTCAACGTGATATAGTTGCCCAAATCAGCCGCAGAAATGGTATAGGTGAACACACCGTCGCTGCCCTTGGTCCAGGTGATGTTATGGGTGGCGGTGTCAATGGTCATCACATCCTGACCGGCATACTGCCAGCTACTGTTGGACAGGGAGAAGGTGAAGGTGGAAGCAACGCCGTTTTCCTTGACATCGGTGGGAGCATAGGTGTTGGGTGTAAAGGTGATCTTCAGGTCGCCGGTGATCTTCAGCGCAGTGGTATGGGCAGTGCCATCCTTGGGGTCAACCTGCATGGTCAGACCGGTGGTATCCACCGCATAGGTTCCGTAGGTACCGGTAAAGGTAGCCTCGGTCATGGTAATGGCCTTTGCGCCGGTGATGTCTGCCACGTCATTGCTCTGGGAATAAACCCAAGCTGCGTAAACACCGCTCGTCGTCAGAAGAAGTGCAAGTGCAATCAAAAGACTGAATTTTTTCATAGTGATTCTCCATTTCAAAGGTGTGACGAAAGAAACCTCTCATCCATCCTCATTATATCATAAAGATATGTCTATAAATGCCAATGGATGTGAACAAACTGTGAACAAAACAAGTTTTTTCCTATCTCTGCACCTAATCGGATTTTATCTGAAAAATCCGATTCATTTGGATGGACAAAAAAGGACATGTATGGTATAATAAATTATCGGAAGTATGGAGGAATGAACATGGCGGGAGGATGGATTTCCACGGGGCGGATCTTAGAACGCTTGGATGAATATTTAGATCGGGATGATTATGCCTCGGCGGAGCGTCATTTGCGGTATTGGTTGGCGGAAGCAGAGAGCCGACAGGACGTGAGCACCGAGCTTTTGATGCGAAACGAGTTGATGGGTCTTTGTCGGAAGCTGGGAAAGCAAGCGGAGGCGGTTGGCTTTGCCGAAACGGCTCTGGAGAAGATTGAGACCTTGGGGATCGGGCATCAAGTGGGGGCGGCCACCACGCTTCTCAACTGCGCTACCGTTTATAAGGCCTTTGGCATGGCAGAGCGAGCGCTGCCCCTGTTTGAGCGTGCACGGGGGGTTTATGAGACCGAGCTTGCCGCCGATGACAGCCGCTTGGGCGGTCTGTATAACAATATGGGGTTGGCCTTGGTGGACGTGGGGCGATTCTCGGAGGCCAAGGAGCTGTATCGCAAGGCGATTGCGCTGATGGAGCGGGATGAGAACGGTGCGCCCGAGGCAGCCATTACCTATTTGAATCTGGCCAGTGCTGCGGAGGCAGAATACGGCCTTGCGGAGTCGGACGAGACGGTGCAGGACTATCTGGACCGGGCAGAGACCTTGCTGGAGGGGGTTGCCCGCCATGACGGTTCTTATGCCTTTGTGTGTGAAAAATGTGCCACGGTGTTTGGCTATTACGGGCGGTTTGCTTACGCAGAGGAGCTGACGGCCAGAGCAAGGAGGATCTATTCTCATGAAGGGACTTGAGCTTTCCGAGGCCTTTTACCGCACCTACGGTGCACCCATGCTGCACGAGCAATTTCCAAAGCTGGAGTCGGTGATCGCCGTGGGGCTTTCGGGGAGCGGCTCGGAGTGCTTCGGCTATGATGACGAGATCTCCCAAGATCACGATTTTGAGCCCGGATTCTGCTTGTTTTTACCCGACGAGGAGACGGTTGACAGCAAGGCCGCCTTTGCGTTGGAGCGTGCCTATGCGAAGCTGCCAAAGGAATTTATGGGGGTTGTGCGCACGCCCCTTTCCCCCGTCGGGGGCAATCGTCACGGTGTGATCCGTATGAGCGAGTTCTTTCGCAGTAAAACGGGACATCCCCAAGGAGAGCTTTCCTTGCAGGAATGGTTTTTCGTTCCCGAGCAATCTCTGGCAGAGGCCACCAACGGGAGGGTCTTTCGGGATGATGCAGGGCACTTTACGGCCATTCGGAAGGAGCTTTCCTATCTGCCGGAGGACGTTCGTCTCAAAAAACTGGCAGGGCATTTGCTTCTGATGGGGCAAGCGGGGCAATATAATTATGCCCGTTGCATTGCCAGAGGAGAAACGGCCGCCGCACAGCTTGCGGTGGCAGAGTTTGTGAAAAGTGCTTTGCACACGGCTTTTTTGCTCAATCGCCGTTATCTGCCTTATTATAAATGGAGTTTTCGGGGTTTGCGGGAGATGCCCCGCTTGGCTTGGCTTCACGCTCCCTTGGAGGAGCTGATCTCCACGGCCAATGGAGCACAGCAGGTGGGCCGAAAGCAAGAGTGGATCGAGCAGATCTGTGCCGCTTGTGTGCAAGAGCTTCGGGAACAGGGCTTATCCTGTCGCACGGAGGCCGAGACCGAAGCCCACGCCTATGCGGTCAATGATCAGATCCGAAACGGGGAGCTCC
>JAFTRT010000132.1 GCA_017462145.1 Clostridia bacterium | reverse complement strand
GTGGATATAAGATCATAGCGATTCCTTTTTGTTTTGATTTGTCGTCGGTTGTTGGTGTTGCTTTCGTTTCGGATCCGATCAAGAGTCGTTCAGGTTTTTCCTTTCTATACTTCTGCAAAATTGGGGTCGGCATCATACGATAGCATCGGGGCAGAGGGCGTGGATCCATTTAGGGAGATCGTTATCCGCTTCCTCCCAATCTGCAAAGAGCCGTCCGTTCTCCATCTGGAGAATGGTCAGAGAGGCATTGGTGGGGGTGGTGATGTGATAGACCTGTTCGATGGGTTCGTCCAAGGCCAGACAGATCAAGGTGCGGATCAGACCTCCGTGGGTCGCAACCAACACTCGCTTTCCCTCCTCCTGCTTAGCAATCCGGCAAAGTGCTGCATACGCTCGTTTTTGAACATCTGCATAGGATTCGCCCATGGGAGGGCTTGTCAAGGGATTTTTCTGTCCCCAGCTCTTGTATTCTTCCGGAAAGGCTTCTGCCACGTGCGCCACCGTCAAGCCCTCCCAAACGCCTGCACACAGTTCCCGAAGATCGGGGTCGGTATGGATGGGAAGCGCAAGCCGAAGCGCTGTGGGACGGGCGGTATCCTTTGCCCGTTGCAGATCACTGGAATAGATACAGTCGATGGGGTGGTGGCATAAGCGTTTTGCGGCTTCCTCTGCCTGGCACAAGCCAAGCTCCGAAAGGGGCGCATCCGCTTGTCCTGTCCAGCGTTTTTCTGTGTTGAATGTACTTTCGCCGTGGCGAAGAAGATAAAAGGTAGTCAATGATTCGCTCCTTATGCGTTGATGGTCTTGGGCAGAGTGGTAGCCAGACCGTCCTTCTCCAAATGCTCGATGATATCGGTCTCCACCGGGGTCACACGGTTTTCCTCACAGGTGTAGATGTTGATGGAGGCATTGTGGTAAAAGGGAATCTTGCCTGTGTCCTCGGCATGATATCCTCTGGCATAGCACTCAAAAGCACGCACCACGGTGGCGTGGGTTGCCAACAGGATACACTCGCCCTCGTGCCGCTTGGCCAGGGAAAGAACGTGCGGAATCACACGCCCGTAAACCTGAACGGTGGATTCTCCCCCTACGGGACAGGCGTGAGCGTAGTCATGCCGCCAGGTGTCCATCGCCTCCGGATAATGCTTGGCAATGTATTCGAAGGGAAGGCTTTCCCACTCTCCGGCATAGATTTCCCGCAAGCCTTGATCGGGGGTAACGGGAAGTCCAAAGGCTTCTCCAATGGGGCAGGCGGTATGGTAAGCACGGAGCAGATCGCTGGCATAGATCGCATGGATTGTTTCCCGTTCTCGCAGATATTGGGCGGCCAAAGCGGCCTGCTTGTGACCCACCTCGGTCAGATCAAAATCCGAGTGACCTGCAAACAAATGGTGATGATTGGCAATGCTTTGTCCGTGACGGACCAAAATAATTCTTGTCATAACGATTCCTTTTCCGCTGGCTGCGTCCTTATCCGTTGGTGGCACCGAAGATGGTCTTCCATACCTCGTCCTTTCCCTCTTTTTTGAGAGAGGAGAAGGGAATGACGGGCGCACCCTCGATGAGGGGGTGGCGGCGGATGGCCTCCAAATTACGGTTTCGCTCGGTGGCGTTTAGTTTATCGACCTTCGTGGCAACCACCGCAAAGGGGAGCTCGGACTGACGCAGGAACGAGAGCATCATCTCGTCGTCTGCCGTAGGGCCTACACGGCTGTCGATCAGCTGGAGCACCAAAGCAAGGCGGTCGATGTTGCGATTGGAGGTGAAATAACCGTCGGTCAGCTCCGACCATTTTCGTTTATCCTCGGGGTTTCTCTTGGCAAAGCCATAGCCGGGGAGATCCACCAAATAGAGCTTTCCGTCCACGTCATAAAAGTTGATGGTGATGGTCTTGCCGGGGGCAGAGCTGACCCGTGCCAAGCTCTTTCGCCCCAATAAGGTATTGATCAGGGAGCTTTTTCCCACGTTGGAGCGTCCGGAAAAAGCAATCTGAAGCTTGGGATCGGCAGGGAACTGCTTGGGCAGTCCCGCACTGATCTTCAAATTGACATTTTGCAGATTCAAAGCCATAGCCTCTCCTTTCCGTCAGCCCATGCGGCCGACAGGACGGTTGCGTCCTTCGGTCTCCGTGTGTAAAAACAGCTCGGGCATGGCCTCCGCAGGGGCCGCCGCAAGCGTGCTCTCCTTTTGGGCGGGGAGCAGTGCGGCAGACAGTACGTCGGAAACCGTTCGGCATGGAATGAAGTGCAATGCTTCCCGTACCTCGCGGTCGATCTTGTGCAGATCCTTTTCGTTGTCGGCAGGGATGAGCACGGTTTGGATGCCTGCGGCGTAAGCGGCCATGGTCTTTTCCTTCAAGCCGCCGATGGCAAGCACGTTGCCTCGCAGAGAGATCTCTCCCGTCATGGCCACGTCACGGCGTGCGGGTCTGCCCGTCAGCGCACTGACGATGGCACAAACCATGGTGACGCCTGCGGAGGGGCCATCCTTGGGAATCGCACCCTCGGGGAAATGGATATGCAGATCGTGATGTTCGTAAAAATCGGAGGGGATGCCAAGCTCCTTGGCCAAGGAGCGGACCAGGCTGACGGCAATGTTGGCCGACTCCTTCATCACGTCTCCCAAAGAGCCGGTCAGCTGGATCTTGCCCTTCCCGTCCAGAACGGCAACCTCTACTTTGAGCATATCGCCGCCCACCTGCGTATAGGCAAGGCCGTTGACCACGCCTACCTCATGCTCGGCGGAGATGCGCTCGGGGATTCGTTTGCGAGGTCCCAAAAACTCCGGCAGATTGTCTGAGGTGATCCGAATTCGGTTCACACTGCTGTCTTCCACGAAGCGTCTTGCGGCCTTGCGTGCGATCTCGGCCAAGGAGCGCTCCAGATTGCGGACACCGGCTTCCCGGGTATAGTATTCGATGATATCCCCCACTGCAGTTTCGTCAATGGTCAGCTTGCGGCGGTTCAGGCCATGCCGCTTCCATTGCTTGGGAATCAGATGGTGAAGGGCAATTGCCTTCTTCTCATGGGGGGTGTAGGTGTTCAGCTCAATGACCTCCATTCGGTCCAACAGCGGGCGGGGAATGGTGTCAAGGGTATTGGCGGTTGCAAGAAACAGACAGTCGGACAGGTCGATGGGAAGCTCCACAAAATGGTCACGGAAGGACTTGTTTTGCTCTCCGTCCAACACCTCCAACAAGGCCGAGGAGGGATCGCCGTGAGCATCTCTGGTCAGCTTGTCGATCTCATCCAACAAAATGAGAGGGTTTTTGAC
>JAFTRT010000131.1 GCA_017462145.1 Clostridia bacterium | reverse complement strand
GGGGCTTTTTGATCAGAACCTCTGCGGCAGAAAGAGAACCGCTGTCCAACTCTCGGCAGATCGCCAGATAGGTCTCTCCGTCCACCAAATGCTCGTTGAGATATTTGGTTCCCGTCAGCATGGCAAAGGTGGAGGGGATCATTTGCATCAGCCCAACCGCTTGTGCGGAAGAGTGTGCTCTCGGATCAAAGTCGCTTTCCACCTTGATGACCGCCGACACCAAATGAGACGGAACGTTATATTGCTCCGAATAGGTTTGGATCAGATCGCTGTAGTCTTGGGGATAGGTCTGTTTTTCGATCCATGTCCAGATCCCGTCGGTGGCAAGCCCGATCACAATAGACAGGCAAATGATCAACAGGATCACAAGGGGGCGTTTGACGCTTTGCTTCATGAAAGCTCCTTTCGGAAAGATAGCAGACGAGGGAGCAGTGCTTCCGCTTCCTCCAAAAATTGTTTTGGTTCTCCTAAATTGTGCAGGGTCACATCGGAGTGAGCCACATAAAAGGCATCATCCTTTTGGGCACGGATCCGTTCGGCGGCGGCCTCCTCGGTCAAGCCGTCCCGTTGGATGATTCGTTGCATCCGAAGTGAGACAGGTGCCAATACCGATATCACGCAGTGGCACTCCTTATGAAAACCCGATTCGATGAGCGTAGGGGCATCCACAAAGATTGCTTGTGCGGCCTGCCGCTCGGGGGTGCTGATCTGCCGCCGTATTTCGGCCAATACGTCGCCTAACACGGTTTGGTTCAACAGCTCCAGCTTGCTCGGATCTCCAAACACCAGCTTGCGTAATGCAGGCATATCCGGGCGGCCGTCCTCCAAAAAGATACCGTCGCCAAAGGCTTGCCTCAAGTGGGTCAAGCAGGGGGAGGGGGGGATCAAGAGATGGTGATAAACACCGTCGGCATCAATGCAGGGAAAGCCCTTTTCGTCCAAAAACGTGCGAAGCAGAGATTTTCCGGATCCGCTTGGTCCGGTAATACCGACGATGACGGGAGAGTGGCCGGTCATGGGAGCACCTGTTCCTCTCGGTGTGTGTTGGCAGAGCGATAAGCGGCCTCCATCACAGCCTGTACGTGGGCGGCATCACGGAAGGTAGGGGCAGAAGAAATCCCACTGTCCACACTGCATAAGAAGCGGTGAATTCCCTCTATGTGGCCGCGGAGCCATCCGGAAGGAGCCTTGGGGGCAGGGAAGCTTCCGCCGGGAGCAGGGTATCGCCCAACACACTCAATGGCACAGTATCCATTGTTTCCTCCCAAGGTTGTCGGTTGAGTGGTAGCATCGTAGAAATACAGGAAATTGGGCTGCATCAATGAGAATTTCAGAGAGCCCTTTTCTCCGTAAACCGAAATGGACAGATCGTCGTTGGCACCGTTGACCAGCTTGCTGACCGTTACGGTTCCAACTGCGCCCGAACGCAAACGAGCCGTCATATAGAAGGCTTCATCCGCATTGGTCTCCCACGGATTGCCATCCGCTCCCAAGCGAGTGGGATAGGCGATCTGAGCCATGCCGCACACGCTTTCCACCTCACCGCACAGGGCATAAACCAGATCAATGGCGTGAGAACCCAAATCAAAGAGTACGCCGCCGCCGCAGATGTCACGGTTCTGCTTCCATCCTGCTTTGCGATCCGGATCGATACAGCTGTTGTGCAAATAGTCAGCGGAAAAAGACAGCACCCGTCCGATCCGACCTTCCTCCACAAGCTGAATGGCTCGTTGAATGGGTGCCAGATGACGGTTATTAAAGACCACGTTGCCAATGACACCTGCGGACTCTGCTAACGTTGCAATCTCCTTTGCCTGGGCATAGGTAACGCAAAGGGGTTTTTCGCAATAAATATGCTTACCTGCACGAATTGCCTTTTGTAAAGTCTCATAGTGATACAGATTGGGAGTGCAGACGTCGATGATATCAATGGTAGGATCGTTGATCAAAACGTCCTCGCAGTCGGTTGCAATGTCCATGCCATATTCCTTAGCAACTGCCTCACTTTTTTCCATGGAAGTGGTGCAGACACCTGCGATCTTGGCACGAACCGTTGGAGGAGTGTAAAAATAATTCAGATTTTGGATACTAAAGGCGTGGACCTTGCCCATGGCACCAAAGCCCAACAGGCCGATCTTGTATGTTTTCATGATCCAATGCCTCCTTTTTGAAAAAATCAGTGGGTTAGCGAAAAAACTACCCATCTTATTATAACGCATTTTTGCTTTTTTTTCAATAGTCTTGCGGGAAATTTCCCCGTATATTTATAATATATTGCCTCCGTTTGTTTTTTTGCAAAGGCGGTTGAAATTTTTGAGAAAACATAGTATAATGGTAGAAGAAGATAACAGGGAGGACGGCATGAAATACGACACCATTTTATTGGATGCGGACGGAACGCTTTTAGATTTTGCAAAAAGTGAAAAAGAGGCGGTCAGCGATACCATGCGTGCCTGCGGTGTTGTTCCCACCGAGGAATTGACACGTCGGTACAGCGAGATCAACGCCTCCCTTTGGAAACAACTGGAGCGTAAGGAACTTCGGCGAGAGGAATTGCTGATTCGGCGATTTGCGCTTTTGGTGGAGGAATGTCATCTGTCGGCCGATCCTCTTTGCATGGCAAAGCTGTATCCGTCCTATTTGTCTCAAAACGGGTACGTATTGGAGGGGGCTGTTTCCTTGTTGGAGCGGTTGCGACCTCATGCACGGTTGTACTTGGCAACCAACGGGATCAAAAAGATTCAAAGCTCTCGCTTGGAAAAAAGCGGTTTGCTTTCCTTGGTAGACGGCGTGTTTGTTTCCGAGGATATGGGGGTTGAAAAACCGGACATTCGCTTTTTTGAGGGAATCGCCAAAGCATTGCCTTCTATGACGCCACAGCGCACGGTGATCGTGGGAGATTCCCTTTCTTCGGATATGAGGGGCGGCTTGGCCTACGGAATCGATACCTGTTGGTATAATCCATCCGGAGCCCCGATTCCCCCTGATATGCCGTTGACCTATGTGGCAACGAATTTTGATGAAATTTACCAATTTATCTTGTCGTAAAAAGGATCATAACCTATGAAAAACGTGAAATCAGAGCTGATCCGCTACGGGATTGTTTTTGATGAAAATTACAAAACTGCTTCCCGAACCAGCTTTCGCATCGGAGGAGAGGCGGCGTTGGCGGTTTTTCCCTCAAGCGAGAAGCAGCTGATCACCGCCGTCGCTCTGCTGGATCAAGCCGATATTCCTTTTGAGACGGTTGGAAAATGCTCCAACGTACTGTTTGCTTTTGATCGTTTTGAAGGAGCTTTGGTATTTACCGATGGAGTAGAGGGGATGACCTTTGAGGACAATCAAGTGGATTGCTCCTGCGGTGCTTCCTTAACCGCTCTTGCCGCCCGTTCGGCAGAGCTGGGACTTGGCGGCTTGGAGTTTGCTTACGGAATTCCGGGAACGGTCGGTGGTGCGGTTTTTATGAATGCAGGAGCTTACGGCTCCTCAATCGACCGGGTGTTGACCGAGAGCCGAGCCTATGACCGTATTCGCAAAGCCACGGTTGTCATTCTGGATCACGGCTTCGGCTATCGAAGCAGTCTTTATATGAAGCAAAGGAATTTGATTTGCCTTGGCGCACGGTTTACGCTTCAGGCAGACGATCCCAAGGCCATTCGTGAACGGATGCATGCCAATATGGAAGCACGGCGTGAAAAGCAACCACTGTCTATGCCCAACGCAGGCAGTTATTTCAAGCGTCCGGAGGGATATTTTGCAGGAAAGCTCATTGAGGATGCAGGGTTGAAGGGAACACGGGTGGGAGATGCTCAGGTTTCTTCCAAGCACGCAGGCTTTTTGGTCAACTGCGGTCATGCCACTGCCGAGGATGTTCTGACGTTGGAGGCTCTTGTGGTGCAGACGGTGCAAGAACAGTTCGGCGTATGTCTGGAGCGTGAGGTTCGGGTCATCCGCAGCCCAAAGCTTTTCGGAAAGGACGGTGAATAACATGTCATTTACCACAGAGATTGATGGGGAACTGTTGCAAGCGACCATTTCCAAAACCTGTTGCCGAAAGGCTCTGCTGCTCGGACTTTTGATTCAAGCTCGCAGGATGGGTTTTTCCGATGTGACAACCTCCTTTCGTTCAAAAGAAATTGCCGTGCTTGCAACCGAGCTTCTCAAACGGCAGTTCTCTGCCGATGCCGATATAGAAGAGCAAAGGGGAAGGGGAAGAACGGCTTGGCTGCTGACCGTTCATTCCAAAGCGGTGGATCGCTTTTTGGAGTGGATGGACGGTGATGGGGAGGAAAAGCTGTTTTCTGCGGCAGGTTTTCGGTGTGCGGATTGTTCGGGAGCATTTTTACGAGGCGTCTTTTTGGCTTCTGCTGCCGTGACCGATCCTGCTAAGGGGTATCATGCGGAGCTGTTGTTCCGTTCGGAGCGGAGAGCATCCCGGGTGGAAGCCCTCCTGGGAGATGCACTGTCTGTGCCGGGCCGTATCCACCGAAAAAACGGTGTGGGCCTTTATTATAAAAGCAACGGCGGAATTGCGGATCTGCTTTATTTTGTGGGGGCGCTGGATGCCAGCTTCCGCATGGCCAACGTGTGTATTGAGCGGGATATCCGAAATCAGGAAAACCGTGCCACCAACTGTGTGACCCACAACATTTCCCGTGCAGTAGAGGCTTCTCGTAAGCACGTGGAGGCCATTGCGTATTTGAAAAAAATCTATCGGTTTGATGCTTTGTCGGAGGAGCTTCGCTATACGGCAGATCTTCGTCGGGAGCATCCTTCCGCTTCCTTGGCCGAGCTTGCGGCCATGCATGATCCTGCTATCACTAAATCCGGTCTCAATCGACGCCTGCAATGCATTTTGAGCGAGGCAAGGGAAGAGGGCTGGAGCGAAGAAAGTGAATAAAAAAAGCGTTTCTGCCATTCGGCAGAAACGCTTTTTTTGATTCGATGTTACATGGTGGGATCGTCGCAATTGACTTGAATCCGCTTAAAGGATTTTCCGTTGGAGGTGTAATACAAGCACCAGCCCTCGGCATCGTCGCTGACAAAGGTATACGTCTTTTTCACGGAAGCATCGGTAAAGAAAGGCAGAACAGTCAGCTGATAGGAGTCAAATTTCACGATGGACTCATCCGATCCCTCCTTGGTGGAGTAAACGATATCGGAGTCGATCTGTTGGAAATACAGCGTATTTCCGCCGAAGAACAGCTCCATTTCGGCTACGTCGTAAGCGATGGGATCCTTGGACGCATTGTTGGAAGCCTTGCGGAAGTAGAGCGTTTGCTCGTCATTGAGAATATAAAGGTTACCCTTTTGCGTCAGAACAAAATCCTTGACCTTGGTGGTGATGGTGTTTCGATTCAGCTTTTTGTCCTTCAGCTCGATCTGGTACAGGGTGTTTTCCTCTCCTGCGACAAAGTAGAAATATTTCTCATCGGGAGAGAACAGACCCTTTGCACTGGCAATATCCTCTTTGTCATAGTTCTTGCCGATGCGGCAGGTGTTGTAGGTTACGTCCGCACCACTGACGGAAAGGCTCAATCCCGTGGTTCCTTGCAAGTAAGCTCCCTTAAAGGTCTCGTAGCAAGCGATGTTGGTCTTGGGGCCGGTCAAGGAATACAATCCCTTACCGATTTTAACGGCAGGATTGACACTGTCTTCCTTGTTCTTGCGCTTCATGCTGTACAGGTAGGTTACCACATCGGTTCCGTCTACGGTGGTGTAGATCACCTCTTCACCGGATACGTTGGTGGCTACGATGGCACCGAAATTACCCTCGGTTCCCATGACAATCTTTTCGATCTCGTCGGAGGTGGTGTCGCAATAGTGCAGACGGTATTCACCCGAGCCGACACGAATATTGACGTATGCGTATGTACCGTCGAGGGAGAGACCTGCAATCGAGCCGTACTGATACTGGCACAGCTTGGTAGGCTCGTGGCCGTAACGGTAGATCATAACGTTGGTTCTGTTCTCGTTTCCTGCAGAGGGCTCTACGTAAGCAACCGTGGTAGCATCTCCCGAGATGACAAACTCGCCCACGCCTACCTGGGAGGTGATTCGATCCTCTCCGATCTTTTCGGTGCAAATGTTGATCTTTCCGCCCTCGGATTCATAAACGATACCGGGCTTATAATCAGCGTATGCCAAAACCTTGGTTACGGTCGAGTCGGTCATGGGCTCCAGCTTTTTACCTTCCAGCAAGTAAACGCGATAGCCGTCGGGACGGTCTTCGGTGACGTAAGCAAAAGAGTTGTCTGCGGCAGGCCGTACCTCCACGGAGCCGTCAAAGGAATTGAAAACCTTGCCGTTGGCAGAGACTGCGTAGGTATCTCCGTGGGCATACGCCACAAAAGCATTGTTTTCTTTTTTGATGCTGCGGTCTGCGGTAGCCACAGCCACGATGATAGAAATGATCAATGCCAACAGGACAACCACGGCGGCAATCCCGATGACAAACAATCTTTTTTCACGGTGAGAAAAACCGGAACCCTTGAAACGGGGCGGACGGTTGTTGGGAGCCGAGCGGCGTTCCTGCTGAGGTCTTTGGGGTCTCTGCTGAGCGCTGAAACCAAAGGCGTTGACGTCGTCTGCCTCTCCCGCCGAGAAGGTGGCGGAGGAAAAACGGTCGTCACGGCTTGTCCGAGGACAGTCTGCCGTAGCGGACGCATACGCAGGACGGTAGGTTTTTTTGAACATCATATAGGACCTCCATCATTATGGTAGAATCGAATTTTCGGACACCAAGTCCATGATACAATCATTTTATCATGGCGTGATGTTTTTTTCAATTATATATTATGAATCCTATGTGAACAAACTGTTAATACCACAAGATATTGTACGTTTTTTGTCGAAAAAACCCACTATCTTGCGATATGACAAAATGTCGTATCCGTCCAATCGGCTTTTTGGAAAGCTTGTCATATTTGTCTGCGGACGGGCATACACTGTTGTGAAAACAGAAGGCGGTGATGAAATGGCAACGGTGATACGCAACCGTGTACCTCCTCAAAGCAGCAGAACAAAAACGGTGGGCACCACAGGCTCTGTCCTGCCGGATTGTGTCACGGCACGGTTGCCCGTTTCGCTGGTGTGTGCTTTGTTGGAGCGATTACCGAGAGAAGGAGCTTTGGAGGAGTTGCATTTGCGCAGGGGGCGCTGTGCTTCTTATCGAATGGACGGACGAACGTATGCCCTTGATTTGGTTACCGAAGGAGCTGTCATGGATGCGGTATTGGTGGCCTTGTGCGACGGTTCCTTGTATGCCAGGGGACGAACGCTTCGGCAGGGATACCTGCCCTTGGAGGGGGGCGTTCGGGTCGGCGTATGTGGGCGTGCGGTAGCCGATACCGAGCATTTGGAGGGGCTGTATGACGTAACGGCTCTCAACTTTCGCTTTCCCTGTCCCCCTTTTCCGTGTGGAGAAGTCTTGGCTCGGAGGATCCGCAAAGAATACAAGCAAGGGGGCTTTTTGCTGTATTCTCCTCCGGGGGAGGGAAAGACTACGCTGCTGAAAGGGCTGTTGATGCAATTGGCATCGGGGCAAGATGGGCTTCGGATCGCCGTCATTGACACCCGAGAGGAGCTGACCCCTGCTCTGACCGACACCTCTCTGCGCTTGGATGTGCTTTTGGGATATCCCAAGCGAGAGGGGATTGAAATCGCCACTCGGTGTATGGCTCCCGATCTGTTGGTTTGCGACGAGATCGGAGAGGAAGAGGCGAGCTCCGTGGTACAGGCACAAAACGCAGGCGTTTCGCTGTTGGCCTCCGCTCACGGATCCTCGGTCGAGCAAATGCTCCGCCGCCCCGGGATGGCCATGCTGCATCATGCCGCCGTTTTTGGATGGTATGTCGGCCTCCGACGGGGGGAGAGAGTACGCTCTTTTTGTTTGGAGACGATGGAATGGGAGGAAGCGGATGAACGGTTACAGCATCATGGGCGCTTTGCTGACCTTGACGGGAGGCGGTTTGGGAGCACTTTGGCTGAACAAGCAAACGGATGCACGGCTTCGGTATGCCGAAGCCATGCTGGCTCTTCTTCGGTACAGTGAGCAACAGATCGAGGGATATCTTTTGAGTGCTCCCGAGTTGTTGGCACGCTGCGATCCCACTTTGCTGTACCGTTGCGGTTGGCGGGAGGAAAAACCTCCCGCTTCCTTTGAAGAATTGTCTAAGTGTTGTCCATGGGAGGATCGGGAGATCGGACGGCTGATGCAGAGCTTTGCCCGGGACTTTGGCCGACAGTACCGCACACAGCAGCTTGCGGAATGCCGCAGATACATTGCACGCTTGGAGGAACGAAATCATCGGTTGGCGGCCGATGCATCGGGGGAGCGCAGACTGCATCATACGCTTTGCCTTACGGTGGCGGCCATTGCCGTGGTATTGCTTTGGTAAAAAAGGATAGATCAGATCGGACGGAGATAAGGATGGTATGGATATCGGATTGGTCTTAAAAATTGCAGGGGTGGGGCTTTTGGTCTCCTCCGCCACTGTCATTTTGAACAAATCGGGACGGGACGAGCAGGCGATGCTGTTGGGAGTGGCAGGGTTTGTGGCGGTGATGCTGATGTTGGTGGGGGAGATCGGAAGATTGTTTGAGTCGGTGCAGTCCATGTTTGGATTTTAAGCGGACGATGGAACTGATCAAAGTGGTCGCCATTGCGATGGTGGCGTTAATCGGAGGCCTGCTACTCCGAGGTATGCGGAGCGAACTTTCCCTTGGGCTTCGGATCGGCGGTATCGTTCTGATCTTTGCTATGGTGATGCATGGCATGGAAGAACTGCTTGCGTTTTTCTCTGATCTGCCCACGCCGACCGCCTTTTCCGCTTATGTAAATCCCATGATGAAGGCTACAGGTCTGACCTTTCTTTGTAAGATTTGTGCCGATATCTGTCGGGATTGCGGAGAAGGAGGCTTGGCTAACGGTGTGGAAAGTGCGGGGAAAGTGGGCGTTTTGCTGTTGGCATTGCCCATGGTTCGGGAGCTGATGGAGACGGCTCTCTCGCTGTGGGAGATCGGAGCGTGATTAGGAAACAGGAAAGGGGGACACAAATGAAACGGAGACTGGTGTGGAGCCTCTTTCTTTTTTTGTTGCTTGGATGCTTTGGGCTGACGGCGTCGGCCGCCGAGCTTTCCTTGCCCGAGGAATTTGAGCAAGCGGTTGAGACACTTCCGGACGGTGTTGCCGATTATCTGCCCGATTCCTTTTTGACCGAGGAGGGGGTCTCGGAGGAAGCGATGACACAGCTTACATCCCCTCAATATTTGCTTTCGGTGGTGACCGAGCTGTTGGGAATCAGCCTTGGGGGAGCATGGAAGCTGATGGCGGCAATCTTGGCTTTTTTGGTTTTATGCTCTTTTTTACGAGAAACAGGCTCTTCCTTGGAGAATCGAACACTGTGCGAAACGCTCCGCCTTTGCTCGGTGGGAGGCTTGTTTTTGCTCACAGTGGGAACGTTGGTTGGGCATACGTCAGAGATCGGTCTGTATTTTGAGCGACTCAACGCCATGATGCGTGCCATGATCCCCGTCACGGGTACGGTTTGGGCAATGGGTGGAAATGTGAGCACAGCCGCCGCAGGCACGGCATCTCTTTACAGCTTTTTAGCCGTTTGCGAAAGCCTTTGTGCCAAAAGTCTATTGCCACTGATCGGTATTTCGACCTCTCTGCTGTTATGCAATTTGGCTTTGCCCGATATGGGAACGGGATCTTTCCTATCGGCTGTAAAAAAAATCTATACCGTCGGAAGCGGTTTGGTGATGACGCTCTTGGTTGCTTCTCTGGCCACTCAAACGGCGGTGGGAACGGCGGCAGACAGCACGGGGGCGAAAGCGGCAAAATTTGTGTCTGCCACGGTCATTCCCGTGGTGGGCGGTTCGGTAGGCGATACGCTTCGCTCGGTGGCCAGCAGCATCACTTATGTAAAAAGTGTGGTGGGGGTCAGCGGAATTTTGTTTGTGGCTCTTTTGGTGTTGCCTGTTTTTTTGGATCTGCTTGTCACAAGACTGTTGTTTTTGTTGGGAAGCGGAGCGGCAGATCTGTTGGGATGCGAACGAGAAGGAAAGCTTCTTTCCGAGGTGGGAATCGTGTACGGTATGATGATCGCCGTCGTGGCCATGACCGCAGTTATGTTTATCTTCTCCTTTGTGATCTTTTTGCAAACCGCAGTGGCTATTGGGTGACGAAAAATACAGAAAAGGGTCGAGAGAAAATATGAAGGAATATTGCATCGGTTTGTTGGCAAGCTGTTTCTTTTGCGGCATTTGCGGATGGATGGCACCGGACGGATCCCTCCGACGCTATCTGAGGCTTGTCGGCGGAATTTGTATTTTATGTGTCATGCTGTCCCCCGTTCCCACTTGGATACGATCATTTCAAGGCGTTTCGTGGCTGGATGTGATTCCGCCGGAAGAAATGTCGTCGAATTATGACGAAATTTACAAAGAAGCTTTGGAAGCTTTGAGCGCCTCCGAGCTGGAAGCTTATGTGGAGGCACGCCTTTGGGAGCAATTTTCTTTGGAAGAGCATGAGTTGGAGCTTCAAATTCTGTGGAGCGAAGAACCATCCTCTCCGTATGTGGAACAGGGGTGGATCATTTTACGGGACAGTGCCGTTTTTTGTAACCCAGACGAGGTGCTGGCAGCGGCGATTTCCTTGCTGGAATGCGATTATGAAATTTTATATGACTGATGTTGAAAAATAAAAATTAAAAATTAAAATAAAGATAAGAACGGTGGTGGTATATTTTATATGATGTTGAAAAATGTCAAAAAAGAGGGGGAGCGAGGGCGAATGCTGGTGGGCATCCTTCTGTTGCTGGCACTTGGAATTATTTTGCTACTGACAGGCGGTGCGTTTGGGGAGAAGAGTGAGACCGAAGGGGAAGAGACGGCGTTTTGTTATGAAAATTTGGATCCATCCGATTATGCCCGACAATTGGAGATTCAGATCGCCGCACTTTGTTCCCGTGTGGACGGGGCGGGGGAGATCCATGCGGTGGTTACGTTAGCAGGCGGGTACCGAGCGGTTTTTGCATCGGATTCTCATGCAAGTGCTTCCGGCAATCGAACCGAGATCGTTCTGGCAGGAAACGGCTCTTCGGAGACAGCGATGCTGTTGGGCTATGAAAATCCGGAGATCGCAGGGATTGGCATCGTATGTCCGGGCGGCAATGATCCTGCCGTACAGAGCGAACTTCTTTCTTTACTGTCGGCCACCTACCATATCAGCACGGCTCGCATTTATATTGTGGCAGGAAATGGACGGGAGTAGGTATATTCTATTCCACCCAATCATATAGATGTAGCGTACTAAATTTTGAAGGAGAGCAACATGAAAGCAGAACATATCAAGCAAAAGGTAGTGGGATTTTGTAAAAAGATCGGAAAGCGGAATTTCATGATCGCAGGAGCATTGGTGTTGATCGCAGCAGCGGTTTGTATCAACGTGGCCATTGTGGCATCCGATAAGGATCAGGGCTTTGATTACAGCCAGGGCTCTTCCATGGATGGTCAGGGAACCACCCAAGCACCCGGAGGAAGTTCCACGGACAGCACGGCAACGGGAGATTCCTATTTTTCCAGTGTACAGGTCAGCCGTCAACGGACTCGTGACGAGGCCAT
>JAFTRT010000130.1 GCA_017462145.1 Clostridia bacterium | reverse complement strand
GTCCGTATGCTCCGCTGTGCCGAAAAGCTTGGTTTTGTGGAGTGCAATCGCAATGTAGGGACACGAGAAGTAAACGGTCAAACATATGACGGTTTGACATTCAAGCTAAAAAAATCATAATCCATGTCAAAAAAGCCCCCGCCCCTGTTGAATCTGTTTTATAGACTCAACGGGAGCGGGTGTTTTTTTGTTTTTATTCGTTCTCGGATTGCACCGCATTGGTGCTCAGGCGCAGTGCGGCATTGGCTTTGGAAACCTCCTTGATAAATCTGCGGTCAAGGTCGGTTAGCTGGTAGCCCTTGCGGTAGATCAATACGTCCTTATAGATCTTTGCGCTGGCACGGCAGGAGAGCGCCACCAAGTGATATTTTTCCAAGGTGTCCTCGGGTACGGGAGAAACCCACATGAAGGAGTGGGGGAGCTTTTCCAAAAGCTCAAACTGACTTCCCCTTTCAAACACGAAAATCCGTTTGTCCACAAACTCCGAAAGCTCAGCTTTTTTGACGTCGATCATGGGAAGTGACGGCACATAAGGGTCACCGTGGGTGATCTCAATGTAATCGGCCAGCTCCTGCAAGTCAATGTTCTTGCGGTTAGCCAAGGGTGAATTTTGGGAAACCAGAAGTACATAGGAAAACTCGGTCAGCATTTCATGCTCAATGTTCTTTTCCTCAAACATGCTTTGGTAATACCGCTCAAACGCCGTTTGGAAACGCACGATTCCAAGGTTGTATTCTTCACGCAAAATATTGTTGATGGTACGGCTGGAGTTGGTCTCCTTATACATGATCTCGGCGGGAGCCTCCAGAGAGATCCCCTTTGCAAATTCGGCCAAAGCAGCAGAAATATAGCTGGAGCGCGGCACACAAACCGAAAGCTTTTGCTTTTTGATCTTTCCTCTTCGGTAGATCTCCTCCACCTGATCGATCTGGGTCAGAATGCGTTTTGCATATTGCAAAAACTCTTCCCCATCGGGGGTCAGCGAAATGCCCTTGGAGGTTCTGGAAAACAGGGTCACCCCCAGCGAATCCTCCAGCTCCTTGATGGCGCGGCTCAGGTTTGGCTGTCCCATATATAAGTTTTCCGCGGCTTTGCTGATGGATTTGGTCTTTGCAACCTCAACCGCGTATTTTAAATGCAATAAGTTCAAATCTTTTCACCTCATTTATTTTACAGTCCAAACGAAGTCACGATACACAACAGCGTTCCAGGATGTCGGCGATCCGTGCGGAGGCATTTCCCCGTCCGTACACGGAGGATGGCTTTCGGAGTGCCGAATAATCCTCGGCATCGGTATCCAAAAGCCGTTTTGTAAGCTGATAAATTCCTTCTTCCGAGGTTCCCGCCAGCTTCAAGGTTCCTGTGCGAAGTCCCTCGGTTCGTTCCGAGGAATAGCGCATGACCACCGTTGGGATCCCCAACGCGGCGGCTTCCTCCTGAATTCCCCCGCTGTCGGTCATGATCAGATAAGCGCGGGAAAGCAACTGATGAAAGCTGACGATCTCGGGCGGTTCGATCATACGAATACGGGGAACCCCTTTTAAAAGATCAATGGCCGCCCGTCTCACCTCGGGATTGTGGTGTACGGGAAACATGACCAGTACGTCAGGCGTTTCCTCCACAATGCGGCGCAATGCACGAAACATTCCCCGCAACGCCTCT
>JAFTRT010000129.1 GCA_017462145.1 Clostridia bacterium | reverse complement strand
TTTTCTGATTTTCCAGATAATGAGACAACAGCTTCATTTCGCTCCTCCAAAATGTCACAAATTGCACATGAAATATCACAGGGTAAAAAGATTTTCAAATGGTGACGTGCTATACTTATTATATCACATCTGAAAAAAATGTCAAGGGAGTTTAACCGCTATGAATGAAAATTTGAAGATCAGACAGCACGACGTGGACGTTTGCGTGGTGGGCGGCGGCATCGGCGGTATGTTCACCGCTCTTTCCGCGGCCAGACACGGGGCAAAGGTGGCCCTGATGCATGACCGTCCCGTTTTGGGCGGCAATGCCAGCAGTGAGATCCGCATGTGGATCTCGGGAGCGGGAACCCGCGTACCCGACCTGCAGGAAACGGGTATTTTGGAAGAGCTGCTTCTGGAAAATCTGTACCGCAACCCCAAGCGCAATTTCAGCATCTGGGATTCCATCTTGTATGAGATGATCCGTTTTGAACCCAACATTGATCTGATCCTCAACTGCTCCTGCAACGACGCTACCGTGGAGGACGGCGAGATCAAAAGCGTGGAGGGCTTTCAGCTCACCACCTACCTGCGCCACGTGGTGCGGGCAAAGATCTTTGTGGACAGCTCGGGAGACAGCATTCTGGCACCCCTGACAGGTGCGGAATACCGCGTGGGCAGAGAGGCAAAGAGCGAATTCAACGAGGAGTTTGGTCTGGAGGTGGCCGATAATCACACCATGGGCATGAGCCTGATGCTCCAATGCCGTGAGACCGATCACCCCGTCTCCTTTACTCCCCCCGCATGGGCTTACGACTTTCCCGACGACAACGCCATGAACAACAAACCCCACAACATCTACGCCATCAACACCAACTTCTACTGGGTGGAGCTTGGCGGTCTGCAAAATTCCATTGACGACACCGAGGAGATCAGAGACGAGCTGTTGAAGATCGCCTACGGCGTTTGGGATCACATCAAGAACCACGGCGACCACGGTGCTGAAAACTGGGAGCTGGAATGGGTTGGCTATCTGCCCGGAAAGCGGGAAAGCCGCAGATACGTGGGCGATTACGTACTCACCCAGCACGACGTGGAAAACTGCACTCCCTTTGAGGATACGGTTGCCTACGGCGGCTGGCAGATCGACAACCACCTGCCCGGCGGCTTCTTTATGGACGCCAAAGCAAGTGGCGGCGCACATCTGCAAAAAAGACGGCTCAGCAATCCCTATCCCATCCCCCTCCGCGCCCTGTACTCCAAAAACGTGAAGAATTTGATGTTTGCGGGAAGAACCATCAGCGCAAGCCATATCGCCTTCAGCTCTGCCCGCGTCATGGGTACCATCGGCGTGATCGGTCAGGCTGTTGGAACCGCCGCCGCCATTGCGGTGCAGAACGGTCTGTTGCCCAAAGAGGCCGCACAGACCAAGATCAAGGAGATCCAGAAGGCGTTGATGGACGACGACTGCTTCCTGCCCGGTTTCCGCCGCGAGCCCAGCGAGCTTTCCCGTCTTGCCACCCTGACCGCCGATTACGGCGACCCCTCGGCACTGCTGGACGGCATTGACCGTCGGATCTGGGGAACCGACCACGGCTATTTCGGCAGAACCAACAAGGCCATCACCTACACCCTCCCCGCGCAAACTCTTGTAAGGGGCGTGAGATTGGTGTTTGACAGCGATCTGGACAGAGAATTTGTGGACGGCAACCCCGACGCGGTGCGCCAGTCCCATCCCCTGTTCTTCCCCCGCAGCCACAATGATACCTCCTACGGCTTCCCCAAGTGCCTGATCAAGAAATACAAGATCGAGGTCATGGAGGAGGGCGGCGAATGGGAGACCGCCATTGAGGTATGCGACAACCACCAAAGATTTATCACCCACGAGCTAAACAGAGAGGTCAAGGCAGTAAGACTCATTCCCCTGACCACCTACTACAGCGAGAGCAAGACCGAGGACTACGGCGCATCCATGGCGCATATCTTCAATTTTGAGATCTTTTGATGGGGAACAATGTAAAAAACCGCTCACAGAATACCGTGGGCGGTTTTTTTGCCGATTTTTCAATCCTTCAATCCCAAAATATAATCAGCACTAACGCCGTAATACTTGCATAAGGCGATCAAATGTCGGATCGGCATTTCGTTTGCCCCGCGCCCCCACAGAAATTTTTCCGTTTTTTCCCCAAGGGTTGAAATTCCTTTTCCGATATGATATAATAAAGCTGATAAAAATAAAAAGGGCTTTCATCATGTTTATGCAAGTCTCAAATTACCGACAAAGGCGATTATAAAACCGCGCTTTCGTGAAATAGCAAAAACGGCTTAGCCACTTTTTCTTTTGACCATATAGGCGCAAAATGAAAAGAGGCTCGCAAGCTCGCCGCAAATCGCTACGCGAATTTGCACTTGCAAAAAGAAAAGCGCCGTTTGGGGAATTTCGCCCTCTGCGGAGTGCGAGGAGGCCTCCGCGGCCTCCACTGCGCCACCTTTTAAAAAAGGTGGATCAAAATTTTGACCCATTTGGTTTGTGCGAACATAGCAAGCGAAATTTTTGTCTGTTTGGAAAGTTCAATTCACTTTGTCAGCAATCTGACCTAGATTTTCTTGTAAAGCCCAAAATTCCATTCAAAGGAGAAACACGCTCATGGATATGAAGAATTTGGTCAAGAAGGTTCTTGACGTGGAGTTTGATTTTGCCGTCACAGAGGTGGAAACCGACGGTCTGCTGGTGAAATTCGACGGGTCTGCCGCACAGGTTGGCGGCTCCACCAAGCCCGCTCTTGCCCGCGCCTATATGCTGCTGGCCAAGGCTGTCTCGGAGGGCAAAAAAGAGGTCTCGATCCGTCAGACCGCCAATTTTGATACCTGCGGCGTGATGCTGGATATGTCCTTCGGCTCGGTCACCCATGTGGCGGGCGTGAAAAAATATCTGGACTACATGGCTCTCTTCGGCATGAATATGCTCATGCTCTACACCGAGGACACCTACGAGATCGAGGGCTATCCCCTCTTCGGCTACCAGCGTGGCCGCTACACACAGGCCGAGCTTCGCCAGATCGACGACTACGCCTTTGATCTTGGCATTGAGGTTATCCCCTGCATTCAGACCTTTGGGCATCTGGGCAAATTCCTGCGCTACAAGCAGTACGCAAACATTGCCGAAAACGACCGCGTTCTGCTTCACGGCGAGGAGGAGACCTACAAATTTATCGAAGCCTGCATCTCTGCCTGCCGCAATGCCTTCCGCTCTAACCGCATTCACATCGGCTGTGACGAAACTCACGGCTTGGGTCTTGGAAAATCCTTTGCCCGTGACGGTCTCCGCGACCGCTTTGAGATCTTCAACGAGCACGTGACCCGCGTGTTTGAGATCTGCAAAAAGTACGGCTATCAGCCCATGATGTGGAGTGATATGTATTCCACCCGTGCCAGAGGAAACGGCAAGGTCTACGACCCCAACACCGACCTTCCCCAAGAGGTGGTGGACG
>JAFTRT010000128.1 GCA_017462145.1 Clostridia bacterium | reverse complement strand
TGCAGTTGTGAAGGGCACCGACGTTACCAAGGACAGCATCAACGCTGCTATGAAGGCTGCTTCCAACGAGTCCTTTGGTTACAACACCGACGAGATCGTTTCTTCCGACGTTATCGGTATGCGTTACGGTTCTCTGTTCGATGCTACCCAGACCATGATTGCTAAGATCGATGACGACACCTATCAGGTACAGGTTGTTTCTTGGTACGACAACGAGAACTCCTACACCAGCCAGATGGTTCGCACCATCAAGTACTTCGCAGAGTTGAACTAATTCAGAATCTGTTTTTCGAAAAAGCCGCCGCAAGGCGGCTTTTTGTTATCTTAGCCCTCCCCTCTGGGGAGGGAAGTTGCGAAGCAACGGGAGAGGCTCGCCGCAAGGCGGCTTTTTTGTTTTGCGGTGACATTGGTAGGGGTCGGCGCCCTCGTAAGGAGCGAAGCGACGGAATAGCGAAGCGTCCGACCCGTGTTTGTGGTTTCGGCTCCCTTGGGTCGAAACATGAATTGATCCCATAAGGGGAAGAATTTGCACTCCAAAACTATTTTCTGTTTGGCAACTCTACTGTGATACACTGCACACTTCCGTTCGCATTTTCG
Organism: Clostridia bacterium; assembly: GCA_017462145.1. The sequence continues at coordinate 1,794 of JAFTRT010000128.1, read as the reverse complement.
CCGCGGATCTCCAAACCATCTCCACGGACAACTGCATATCTCGATTTTTCCAAGCCGAGTTTTTTCAGTGGGCTTTTCCAAAGAATGTCCAGTGTTTGACTATCAATTAATGCTACCGTAGTGTTGGTAAGAGCAGCATATATCATATTCTTCGACGCTTTTTCAGCATGATAATGTGCTATTTTCCGCTCATTTACCAATTTGCCACTTTCATCAAGAACAAGCAACTTTGTACTGGTAATACAAGTTATCGTATTGTTTTCATTGATTATAACGTGACCAACTGATGTATATCGTGTCTTCCACACGATCTCCCCTTTGTAGGTATAGCACCAAAGTCCTTTTTCATCACTGATGACATAGATATACTGTCCGTCATCGGATACGTTGATGCCAAATTGACCGCAATAAATGGTAGATACCCAACAGTCAAAGGTGTATTGTTCCCCGTTTCGAAGGTATACGGTTAATCTTCCGATTTTGGAGATTTCCAGTTTTTCATTTAACTCATACCCGTATGCAACAGTCTTCTCGATAACTGTATGATCGGGGTATTCGGTGACGAAACCAACGGTATGGTTATTTGTATCTATGATTTTCGTTACACGCATGATCTGAAACCTCCCATCTGTTTGTACTGTATATAATTACATTATTCTACCGCACTTCCCGACCAATCGAGTACCATTTTCGAGTGCTCTGCATAAATAATCGTACCGTAATAGGTATCGGGCTCAAGCTCATCGTCATCCTTGACGACAAAACGCTTGTGCTCATAATCTGCGAAAGTGAGCACCGCTTTTCGCTCTCCGTCCTTGTACTGAATAGCCTCTTCGACGGTGAAGGCACCGGTATAGGTAATCGGCGCATCCTCGCTCAAATCCAAAAGTAGCGGCGTCATATCGCAAATCGATGCGACAATCACAAACAAGATCATTCCGACCGAAACCAACTTGGGAGTCTTGGGCAGTTTCATTACAAATACGAAAACGGTTATGGCAATCACAAAGAGGAGCGCTATACCCATAAAGATCGCGCTAAACCGCAGTTCCTGCCACAACACGTCTTGATACATCGATCATCCACCGCCCACTGTTTCCATTGACCTTATTCTACCACAAATCCCGACAATTTGCAAGAGTAAAGCGGCAAATTTGCGTAAAAAAGGCAGAGAACCGACCAAGCCGTACGGCATATACTGTACTAACGCCCGATCCGAATCCTCGGATCGTTTTTGAGGTGAATCTATGCCACAAGAAAACACAGGCAGAGGACGGCTCACTGTCGCCGTCCGATCCGGAAACGGTGCGCTTCCCGTGGAGGGAGCACTGGTGACGATCACATCGGACGGTGCGGTCATCGGGGTCTTTGGCTCCGACGAGTCGGGGAACACCGAGACCATTGCCATCCCCACGCCGCCGAGATCCGCTTCCCTCTCCCCCGGATATGGGGGACTTCCCTACTCCACCGTCTTCATTGAGATTGACAAGGACGGCTTTTACAGCGGACAATACATCAGCGTTCCCGTCTTTCCCGACGTGCTCACCGTCCAGCCGGTGAATCTCCTTCCCCTCCCCGAGTTTTTCGCAGGAGATACCGGCGAGGGAACCCAATTCTTTGACGAAAGCGAGGGCTACGATCTGTGAACAACATCCCCTTCCCCGTGATTCCCGAGCGCATTACCGTCCATCTGGGTGCGCCTCAATCGAATGCCGAAAACGTCACGCTGAGCTTCCCCGACTACATCAAAAACGTGGCCTCCAGCGAGATCTATCCCACTTGGCCGGAGGCGGC